>NZ_JBNNPF010000031.1:0-45780 GCF_050275515.1 Streptomyces sp. NPDC004126
TGGGCGTGTCGGTGGCGGTGTTGTTCTTGGGAGTCGCCGCGCTGGCGCGGGGGGGGGGGGGGGGGGGGGGGGGGGCCGCCCCCCCCCCCCGCCCCCCCCCCACCCCCGGGCGGATCAGCGCCGGCGGGCGCCGGTCCGCTTCACCTTCAGCTCCTCGAAGCGCGGTACGTCGCCCTCGCGGACCCGCGCCCAGGCCCGGCGGTACAGCTCCGCGGCCGGTTCGGCGGGCACCAGCACGCCCAGCGCCGGGTGGCCGCCCACCGCCAGTGCGTACATGGGCAGCTTCCACGTCTCGACCGGCAGGACCGGCGCGCCGGGCTCGGACCAGCCGCCGGGCAGGAACAGGGAGCGCCCCGCGCGGGAGCGGGCGGCCGCCACCACCAGCTCGGTGGCGGCCAGTTCGGCCCGGGCCGCCTTCGCCCGGGCCGGCTTCCAGCCCGTCCAGCGCGCCGTGTTGCGGTCGGTGGGGTCGGGCATCGCCAGCAGCGCCAGGTACAGCGCGGCCGCGTCGGCGCCCAGCCCGTACGCCGCGGACACCTCCGCCACCAGCTCGGGGACGCTGCGCGAGGGGTCCTGCGGCCACCAGGTCCCCTCCTTGTCGAGCCCGCCCGCGACGGGCGCGCCCGGGTCGGCGAGCAGCGCGGCGAACGCCGGGTCCTGGACCAGGCGCAGCGCCGTCTCGGCCCCCGAGGGCTGCTGTTCGGTGCCGCGCAGCAGCGGCAGGTACGGGTCGGAGCCGGTCGAGTCCAGCAGCGCGGGGCGCACCGCGGGCCGGGGCTGCGAGTCGTGGGTGGCCAGCACCACCGCGCCGTACCGCTCGTAGCCCTCGCCGGTCTCGGTGGGGTTGCCGGCCGCCTTGCGGAAGTCGGGCAGCCGGATGTAGTGGCCGACGCTGAGCAGCAGTTCGGGCGAGGCCAGGCGCTGGCGCAGCGCGGTGAGCGCGGGCGGCAGGCTCGCCCGTACCGGGTGTCCGGCGGGCAGCCGGTGCGCGAGCCAGGCCGTCAGGGCGGCGGCCCCGGTCAGCACCCCCGCGTCGAAGGGCCGCTCCACCGGGACGGCGGGCTCCACGTGGTCGCCCTTGACCGTCCACGCGACATCGGCGGTCAGCACCTCGCAGGACGCGGCGTCGAGGAGCGCGGGCAGTGCCCGGTGCGGGGCCCAGCCGCCGCGCACCTCCTTGGAGGCCTCGGCAAGCAGCCACTCGGGCACGGGCGTACGACGGCCCACGCGCTCGTTCCACACCCGCGCGGCGGCGGCCGCGTCCGGGCCGTCCGTCCACAGCCGCGCCGGGTCGGCGGGCAGCAGCGCCGCGACCAGGGCGCGCCGGACCTCCACGGCGAGCTCCTTCAGGTCGTCGCGGGCGTTGGCGGCGTCGCCGGCCTTCAGCCGGAGCGTGTCGCGCAGGACGGCGGGCAGGAAGGAGCGCTCCCACGAGTCCAGGTACGGCAGCCCCGCGAGGACCAGCCGGGCCACGGCGGAGGAGACCCGGTGAGCCGCGCGAACTCCTCGGCGGCCTCCGGGAACCAGGGTGCCGGGCCGCGCTCGGCCGCCTCCTTCAGGAAGGCGGCGGTCCAGTCCGCGGCGCGTCCGCGGTCGCCGACGGGCTCGGCCGCCCCGGACCCGGTGTAGGGGGCGGGCACGGTGAAGGCGCCCGCCGGGTCGTGCAGCAGCGCGTCGAACTCGCGGGTCTTCGGGAACTCCAGGGTCTGCTCGTTGAGGGCGAGCACGGCGCCGCCGCCGAGCGGGACCACGGCGCGGTGCCGGCCGCCCCGGCCGCGTTCGCGGCCGTCGGCCCCCAGCAGGTGGGCGGTGTCGATCCGCACGCGGACGCGCCGCCACCGCTCGGCCGACGCCGTGGCGGAGGCCAGGCCCAGGGCGTCCACCTCGGCGAGCATCCGCAGCAGCGCGGCCCGCTCCTCCTCGGTGGTCTCACCGGTGACGACCGCGCGGTAGGCGACCGCCGCGGGGGCGTCCAGGAACAGGCCGGCCCAGGGGAAGGAGGAGGGGGAGATCTTCGGCGTGTCCACGTGCAGCCGGCCCGGGACCGCCTCGGCGGCGGTGTCGGCGACGGCCGCGGCCAGGGCGCGCAGGAAGCGGTACGTGCCGTCGGAGTCCCCGCCGAAGTGGCGGTGGTACGGGGTGCCGGTGAGGCCGTGCAGCGCGCGGTCGACCAGCTGGTCGAGCGGACCCCGCTGGACCGGTGCCTTCGGGCGCTCCGGGCCCGGCTTCAGCGCTTCCGCCACCTTCGCCAGGGCCTTGCGCTGGGTCAGTGCGGAGCGGAGGGTGTCGACCACGCCGCCGAGCAGCGCGGGCGCGGTGACGCCGGGCAGGGCCGCGGCGACGAGCGCCGGCAGGTCCGTCCGCTTCTCCGCCCGGGCGGCTGCCGCCAGCAGGGCCCCGGCCGCCCGCCCGTCCATCGCGCGCAGCACCGCCGAGCCCTCGGGGTCGCGGGGCCGCAGGCAGTACCAGTAGGCGAGCTTGGGGAGTTCGGTGTGGCCGGTCCAGTAGAGGCCGCCGTTGTGGTCGGAGGTGACCCGGCAGGTGACGGCACCCTCGGGGTCGGTCAGGGCCAGGGTCCGCCAGTCCTGGGAGACGGCGCGCGGCCGCTCGTCGCCGGGGAAGGCGACCGCGGCGCGCGGCAGGGGGCCGCCATCGCGGACGGTGACGGCGCGTCCGGTGTTGTCGGAGCCGTGCCAGCCCTCTCCGCGCCGGTACACCACCCGCCAGCCGAGCAGCCCGTCGACGGGCGCGCCCAGCACGGAGCCCTCGACGGCGGGCGTCGGCCGCAGCCAGTTCTGGCCGGTGTGGTCGTTCAGGACGCTGCCGGCCGGGTGGCCGTCCAGGGCGTCGGCGAGGAAGCCCGGCAGGGAGCGGCGCCCGGCCGCGCCGGTGGCCGGGTCGTACTCGGCCCAGCCCCAGTCGCCGGGGCGGCCGCCCTGGTCCCACACCCAGTACGAGGTGCCGTCGGTGATGACGGACTGCTCGGCGGGCAGGCGGCTGTCGCCGGCGTGCAGCGGGGCGGCGCCGCCGGTGGTGCGGCCGCCGCCGGGCAGCGCCAGGGTGACGTGCTCGGAGCGCACCGACCAGTAGCTGGCGGCGGAGTCCAGGGTGAGGACGTCGTCGGGGGCGCTCAGCCAGTAGCCCTGGACCGGGCCGTCGTAGGAGGCCCAGAAGACGAGCAGGTCGCCGTCGGTGTAGTGGAAGCCGTGGTTGTGGCGGTCGCCCGGCGGGACCCGCAGGTCGTGGGTGAGCACGGTGGAGTCGGCGTCGATGACCCGGACCTGCGTGGAGTTGGCGACGATGACGTACGGCCAGGCGTCCATCACGGTCAGCCGGGTGCGGCCGCGGCCGGGCGACAGCTCGGTGACGGCGGCCTCCCAGGCCGGCCAGACCAGCTCTTCGAACAGGCCGCCCCGCAGGGTGCGGGCGAGGATCTCGCCCAGGTCGGCGGAGGCGGCCCGGGACACCTCCTCGGGGGCGAGGGCCAGGGCCTCGGACGGCAGCCAGGTGAGCCGCCGCAGTGCTTCCGGGAGCTCGGGCAGGGCCGCCGCCGTGGACTCGCCGGCCACCCGGCGGACCCACTCGGCCACCAGCGGGGCGCTGCCGGGCGCCTCGGCGAGGAGCCGCACGGTCCCGCGGTCGCCCGACATGTGGGTGTTGAAGCGGTCCAGGGTGCGGAAGAAGGCCGGACGCATCCGCTCGTCCGCGCAGAGCGCCCGCAGGTCGCGCCGCCCGGCGCAGCGGGCCCAGCCGTCCAGGCCCAGCACCTCGTTCGTCCCCGGCTCGGCCACGGTCAGCCCGTACGAGAGCAGCAGGTCGAGCAGGTCCACGTCCTGGAGGCCCAGGCGCAGGCCCTCCTCCCGCCCCGGCAGGGCGAGTTCGGCGCGCAGCACGCCGGCGCAGCGGTCGACCAGCGGGAGCAGCGCGGGCAGCGGCGGCGGGGTGCCCCAGCCGGTGTGCCGGGCGGTGTGGAAGCGCTCCAGCCAGCCCGCTGTGCCGTCGGCGGGGCGCTCCCCGGCCGGCCGGCCGGGGTCCGCCAGCCCGGCGGTGGCGCCGGACTCCTCCAGCACCTCCAGCCACAGGGCGGCCAGTTCCCCGGCGTCGCCGCCGCCGGAGGGGGTGATGCCGAGCAGGGTGCCGCGTACGGCGGGCACGCGCTTGGCGAGGGCGACGAGCGCCGTGCGGTGGGCCTTCCACCAGCCGGCCGCGGCGCGCAGGGTGGCGGGCAGCGGCAGCAGCTCGGCGAGGTAGTCCTGCTCGGGCACGTTGCCGGTGAGCCCGGCCGCGCGGGCGAGCCGGCGCAGCTCGGCGGCGGCCTGCGCGGACGGGGCGAGCCCGCCCGCGGTGCGGCGTACGCACAGGCGCCGGAAGCGCTCGAAGGCCTCGGCGGGGGAGACGCGCTGGGCCAGCTCCTTGCCGTAGCCGGTGAGCACCTTCACCGGCAGGGCGCCGGCCAGGGCGAACTCCAGGAAGACGGCGTCGAGCCGGTCCTCGTCGACGGCCAGGCCGTAGCGGGCCTCGCTGGTGCGGGCGCGGCCGAACAGCTGGGCCGCGTAGGTGGTGTTCTCGACGGCGAGGAAGACGCGGGCGGCCTGCTCGTAGAAGACGGGCAGGAAGTGCGGGACGGCGGCGGCGAGCCGGTCGGCCAGCTCGGTGCAGGCGTCGAGGGCGGCCTTGGGCTTGGTCTTGGCCTGCCGGGCCAGCCGGTCCAGTTCGGGGACCACGGCCAGCGCGTGGTGTCCGTCCTCGGGGTGGTGCACCAGCACCCATTCCGGGAAGCCGAGCGCCTGGCGCCGGCCGAGGCCGACCACCTGCGGCTCGCCGTCCGGTACGAGGCCCAGGAAGCCGGCGGCGAGGTCCTCGGCGGCCCCGAGCTCGGCCGCGGCGAGGCGGACCACGACGCGCTCGTCCCCGAGGGCCGGGTGGCGGTACGCCCGGGCGGTGAGGGGGACGGCGGAGGCGCCCGCCCCGGTGGTGCCGGCGGGCAGGACGGCGCCTGCGGCCAGCAGTTCGGCGGCGTCGCCGGTGGTGTGCCCGGCCGTGTCCGCGGTGCCGGCCGCGCCCGTGGTGCCCGTGGTGTCGGTGGTGTCGGTGGTGCTCACGCTTCGTCCCCGCCCTCTTCGATCCTGCGCCCGGCGTACAGCGCCGCGGCCATCCGCATCCCCTCGGACCAGGCCACCGGTCCGACCTCGCCGAGGCGTACCGCCCGGCCGTCCTCGTCGTGCCAGTTCAGCGCCCCGGTGGTGGTCTCGTCGTCCCAGTAGGGCTCGCCGATCCACACGGCCGCCTCCACGGCCCGGCCGGAGTCGCGCACCTTGCAGGTGGCGTAGCCGCCGGAGACCCGGTAGCCGAGGCCGGTGGCGCGGGCCGCGAGGCCGAACCGGGTGGGGAACACCCCGCCCGCGTAGTCGCGCACCTCGGTCGCGGCCGGCTCCAGGTCCGCGGGCTTCTCCCAGGTGGGCCGGTGGATCTGCTCGACCCGCTGGGTGATGTCCAGCTCGGCCGCGAACTCCCGTACGTCGTCCAGGTCGGGCAGCAGCACCGGGTGCGGCAGGGTCACCGTGCGCGGGGAGAGGCGTACGGTCTCGCCGTCGAGGTTGACCACCTTCAGTTCGCCGTCGGCGGTGGCGTCGCGCAGGAAGCCCACCTCGTCGGGGTCGTCGTCGGGGACGACCGCGAGGTCGCGCAGTGCGGCCTGCCAGGCCCCGTCGGGCCATACCCGGGCGAGGAGTCCGGTCGGCACCGGCAGGGAGGACACCATCCAGGTGTCCACCTGGGCCGCGCAGGCCGCCTCGTGCCGCTCCAGCCACTCGGCGAGCCGGCGCAGCCGGTCCACCTCGGGGTGGTCGCGCAGTGCCTTCGGCAGTGCCTTCAACTGCCGTCCCCCGGGCCGCCGTACCGCGACCTTCCCCTCCACGAGGGAGATCTCGTACCCCTCGTCCAACGCCAGCCAGCCCATCAGCGCGCCCCTCCGCCTGTCCGAAAACGGTCTTGCGCAGCCCGGAAGAAGGCGCGAGCGCCCTTCGAGCTGCGGTATGCGGGGAGACTAGCGAGCCCCACTGACAACGCGGAGGGGAGGGCTCCGGGTGAGGGTCCCGGATATGCCGCCGCCCCCGGTCCGTGGGGACCGGGGGCGGCGGGAGAAGGGCTTGACGGCGGGTCAGACCGCGTCGGCGGGCTCCGCGGCCTTCTTCGGCGCGGGCTCGGCGGCGGCCGCGCGGACCACGCGCGGGCCGTGGCCGGAACGCAGTCCGAGCCAGCTGATCAGGGCGACGAGGGCGAAGGCGGCGGCGCCGATCCAGAAGGTGAGGGTGAATCCGGACTCGGCGGGCAGCGGCGGGACGCCCTGGGGCAGGTGCTCGACGGTCTTCGACGCCAGGATCGTGGTGACGATGGCGCTGCCGATCGCGCTGCCCGTGGAGCGGGAGATGGAGTTGATGCCGTTGGCGATGCCGCTCTGGTGGTGCGGGACGCTGGACATGATGACCGCGGGCATGGCGGCGTAGCCGAAGCTGACGGCCGCGCCGACGACGAGGCCCGCGCCGATCACCGAGAAGGTGTGGCTGTGGTCGAGCGCCAGCCAGCCGAAGCCGACGGCGCCGAGCGCGGCGGCCACGGAGAGCGCGAGGCGGGGTCCGCGGTGGCGCACCAGCTGGCCGCCGACGGGGGAGGCGAGCAGCGAGACGATCGCTCCGGGCAGCAGGAACTGGACGGAGGCGCGCAGGATGGACGCGTCGAACCCGTAGCCGGTGAGCTTCTCGGGCATCTGGACGAGGTAGGAGACGCCCAGGAAGTTCGCGAACATGCCGAAGCCGACGAGGATGCCGGCCAGGTTGGCCATCAGCACGGGGCGGTGGACGAACATCTTCATGTCGACCAGCGGCTCGGCGACCTTGCGCTCGACCAGGACCCAGACGGCCGTCATCACGGCGGCGCCGGCGAAGCTGCCCAGGGTGCGGGCGGAGGACCAGCCCCACTCGTGGCCCTGGGAGATGGGCAGCAGGAGCAGCAGAAGGGCGATGCCGAGGGTCAGGGCGCCGAGGAAGTCGGTGCGCCCGCCGGTCTTGTGCCGGGTGGCGGGGACCAGGAACACCACGGCGAGCAGGGCCACGACGGCGAAGCCGGTCGCCATCCAGAAGGCGTTGCGGTAGTCGGCGCCCTCGCCGGAGGTCAGCAGGCCGGTGGCGACGAGCGCCAGGCCGCTGCCGAACGCGAGCGTGCCGCTGACCAGCGCCATGGCGCCCGGCAGCTTCTGCGGCCGGACCTCCTCGCGCAGCACGGACAGCGCCAGCGGGAAGATCGCGGTCGCGGAGCCCTGGAGCACGCGGCCCAGGATCAGCAGGGGCAGGGAGGTCGCCAGCGCGGCCACCACGGAACCGGCCACCATCACGCCGAGGACGGCCACCAGGGTGGGCTTCTTGCCGTGCTGGTCGCCGAAGCGGCCGAGCAGCGGGGTGAAGACGGCGGCGGAGAGCAGGGTGGCGGTGGTCACCCAGCTGACGTTGGCGGTGGAGGTGCCGAGGTCGGTGCGGATCAGGCCCAGGATCGGTACGGGCAGGGTCTGCATCATCGACACGACCATGGCGGCGAGGCTCAGGGCGAAGACGATGACCGTCTCGTTGCCCTTCCTCGCTTCGGCGGGGGCGGATGCGGCGGAGCTCATGGCGGGGGGACCTTCTCAGTGTTTCAGGACGCAGATGTTTTATGTCATCAAGTACTTCGACGAAGGTAGCCAGAGATAGTTAAGGTGGTCAAGTAAAAGGTTGATAATGTCAACGATCCTCGGCTAGGCTCGCGGCCCATGAGCACCACCGCACCACACCGCCCCACCAAGCTGGAACTGCTGGAACTCCTCGCGGCCATCGGCACCGCCCAGTGGCGCGACTTCGCCGCCGCGGCCGCCCGCCACGGGCTCACCTCCACGCAGGCCAAGGTCCTCGCCCAGCTGGACGGGCCCGTGCCGATGCGCGGCCTCGCGGCCCTGCTGGCCTGCGACGCCTCGAACGTCACCGGGATCGTGGACCGGCTCCAGGCGCGGGGGCTGGTGCGGCGCGAGCCCGAGCCGCGCGACCGCCGGGTCAAGAACGTCGTGGCGACCGGCGAGGGCCGCGACGTGATGCGCCGGGTGCGCGAGGAGATGCAGGCCACCCACGGGGCGCTGGACGTGCTGGACGAGGCGGAGGGTGCGACCCTCTACGCCCTGCTGGAGCGGCTGCGCCCCGCCATGGAGCGCGACGCCGCCTCCTGATCCCGGCCGGTCAGTCCCGGGGGGCGGCCTCGACCGACTCGACGGCGGCGTCCAGGGCGGCCGTGAGGCGGCCCAGGCGCTGCTGGAGCTCGCGGATCTCGGCCAGCTCGAACCCGGTCGCCCGTGCGATCCGGCGCGGCACCTCCACGGCCCGCCCGCGCAGGGCCGAGCCCTCCTCGGTGAGCACCGCGTGCACCGACCGCTCGTCCTCGGTGCTGCGCTCGCGCCGGATCAGGCCGGCCGTCTCCAGCCGCTTGAGCAGGGGCGAGAGCGTGCCCGAGTCGAGCCGCAGGTGCTGTCCGAGCTGCTTGACCGGCATCGTGCCGTGCTCCCAGAGCACCAGCATCACGAGGTACTGGGGGTAGGTCAGCCCCAGGTCCTTCAGGACGACCCGGTAGAGGCCCCCGAAGGCGCGGTTCGCGGCGCCCAGCGCGAAGCAGATCTGTCCGTCGAGGCGGAGGAAGTCCTCGTCGCGAAGGGGTTCGCGGAGGATGTCGGCGGGCTGCTCGGTCATGCGCCCAGTGTACCGGAGCCGACTTGCGAGCCATTGAGTTGTGCACAACTGAATTGTGTGCTCTATTGGTGGTCGAGGGTCGGCCACCGGCCGCCCCGCCCCTCTGAAAGGACCTCCCGATGGACGCGCTGTACACCGCCGTCGCCACCGCCAACGGCCGCGAGGGCCGCGCCGTCAGCTCCGACGGCCAGATCGACCTGCCGCTCGCCATGCCCCCGGCGCTCGGCGGCAACGGCCAGGGCACCAACCCCGAGCAGCTCTTCGCCGCGGGCTACGCCGCCTGCTTCGCCAGCGCCCTCGGCCTGGTCGGCCGGCAGGCGAAGGTCGACACCGGCGACGTGTCCGTCACCGCGGAGGCCTCCATCGGCCAGGACGCCGGCGGCTTCGGCCTCGCCGTCACCCTGCGCGTCGAGCTCCCCGCCCACCTGGAGGGCGAGACCGGCACCCTGCTGGTCAAGCAGGCCCACGAGGTCTGCCCGTACTCCAAGGCCACCCGGGGCAACATCCCCGTCGAGCTCGTCATCGAGTAGCAGCACCCCGGCCGCCCGTCAGGCGGTGCGCCGCGCGGCCACCACCGCGCAGGCCACCGCCAGCGGCAGCTCCGCGGCGAGCGCCATCAGCACCGCCGCGCCCTGCCCGGCCGTGCCCGCCGAGGTGGTGACGTCGAGCCAGGCGTCCGCCACCAGCAGCGCGGCCGTCGCCCCCGCCACCGCCGGGACCCGCGGGTCGCCCTTGCGCAGCAGCAGCCCCGTCCCGGTCAGGCCGGCGGCCAGCAGCGCGTCGAAGCCGACCCAGGCGGTGGACCAGTTGGACACCTCCGCCGTCTGCGGCAGCGTCCGCGCCAGCACCACCATCCACGGCACCAGCGCCAGCCCGGCCCCCGTCAGCACCCCCGCGAGCCGCGGCGCGCGTCCGCACACTCCCCCGGAGCGGGGGCGGGCCTGGAACTGCGGGGCGATGACGGCCATGGCTGCGGGTCTCCTTCCGGTCCGGCGGTCCGTCCGCCGGGCACACCACAACTCTGTTGGCCCGCAAGGAGAAGATCAGTAGCCCCACCGTCCCAAGCGGGGGTGGTGCCAGGTACACCCCCGGCCGGATGCCAGGGTGGTGGAAGCCCCGTGATCCATCCGACTACCGTTGTGGACATGGCAACTCGCGGCGCGCTGAGGCGTACGTACACCTGGATCGCGTCGCACGCCCCCTGGTCGGCGTGGGCCTGGCGCAACACGGCCTTCGCCACGGCCGCGATCCCGCCCGCCCTGCCCCTCCTGCTAGGCGCCGCCGCCCTCGTCGCCCTCCCCGGCCACAGCTTCCTGCCCCTGGTCCTCGTCCTCGCACTCCGCCCGCTGCTGACGCTCCTCCAGCGCAGCCGCTTCCGGACCCTGCTCGGCCTGGACGTGCCGCCCGTCGTCCACGAACACGGCTGGACGACCCCGCGCGGCCTCGCCGAGCGGCTGCGCTCCGAGTCGACCTGGCGCCAGTACGGCTACCACCTCCTCGTCAGCCCGCTCACCGCCGCCGGAGCGGCCGCACTCGTCCTCACCTGGGCCGGCGGCGCCGCCGCGGCCTGCGTCTACGCCTGGTACTGGGTGCTCCCCTCCGACGGCGCACTGCCCTCCCCGGGCTGGACGGCCCAGTACGACGCCATCACCGTCCTCGGCGTACTCGCCCTGCTCGCCGCGCCCTGGCTGGCCGCGGCCCTCACCCGGATCGACGCCACCGCCGCGGCCGCCCTCCTCGGCCCCAACCGGGCCCGCGAACTCGAACGCCGCGTCGAGGACCTCGCCGAGAGCCGGGCCGGCGTACTCGACGCCGCGGACCTCGAACGCCGCCGCATCGAACGCGACCTGCACGACGGCGCCCAACAGCGCCTGGTCTCCCTCGCCATGAACCTCGGCATCGCCCGCGCCACCCTCACCGACCTGCCCCCCGAGGCCAGGGCCGTCATCGACGAGGCCCACCGCGAGGCGAAGGAGGCCATCGAGGAACTCGGCAACCTGGTACGGGGACTCCACCCGGCCGTACTGGAGGACCGCGGCCTGGACGCCGCGCTCTCCGGCATCGCCGCCCGCGCCCCGCTCCCCGTCGAACTCACCGTGGACCTCGACCGCCGGCCCGGCTCCACCGTCGAGGCCGTCGCCTACTTCGTCGTCTCCGAGGCCCTCGCCAACGTGGCCAAGCACGCCCGCGCCACACGCTGTTCGGTCCACGTCGGCCGCGTCCCGGGCGGACGCCGGGGCGACCTGCTGCGCGTCGTCGTCACCGACGACGGCGTCGGCGGCGCCGACCCCGCGGGCGGCACCGGACTGACCGGCCTGCGCAAGCGCGTAGGGTCGGTGGACGGAACGATTCTGATCAACAGCCCCCTCGGGGGCCCGACCACCGTCACTGTGGAGCTGCCGTGCGGGCTGTGATCGCGGAGGACTCCGTCCTGCTGCGCATAGGTCTTGTCAAAGTCCTGGAAATGGCCGGGTTCGAGGTGGCCGCCGAGACCGGCGACGCCGAGGGCCTGCTGGCCGCCGTCGAGGAACACCACCCCCAACTCGCCCTGGTGGACGTCCGGATGCCGCCCGGATTCACCGACGAGGGCGTCCGGGCCGCCCTGATGATCCGCAGCCAGTACCCGGGGACCGCCGTCCTGCTGCTCTCCCAGTTCGTGGAGGAGCGCTACGCCGCCGACCTGCTGTCCTCCCGGAGCGGCGCCGGCATCGGCTACCTGCTCAAGCAGCGCGTCGCCGACGTCGAGGAGTTCATCGACGCCCTGCGCCGCGTCGCGGCCGGCGGCACCGCCCTCGACCCGCAGGTCGTCGCCCAGCTCCTGCTGCGCCGCGGCGGCCCCGACCCGCTGGAGCGGCTCACCCCGCGCGAGCGCGACGTCCTGGCCCTGATGGCCGAGGGCCGCTCCAACGCGGCCATCGCCGCCGGACTCGTCGTGAGCGAGAGCGCGGTGGCCAAGCACATCAACAACATCTTCGCCAAGCTCGACCTGCCGCCGGCCGCCGAGGCACACCGCCGGGTCCTCGCCGTGCTGCGCTTCCTGGACGGCACGCCGTGACCGGTTCCGCCGCCGGGGGGAGCGGACAGCGCCTCGCCTGGTACACCGCCGCCGCGCTCAGCGCCGTCCTGGTGGTGTCGGCGGCCGCCTGGCAGGCGGGGACCGGCTTCGGCGTACGCCGGGGCACCGCCGTCGGCGGCAGCGGCGGCCGGACGGTGACCGCCGTGGAGGTGGTGGCGGGCCCGTCCGACGTGTCCGTCACCCCGCGCGGGGACGCGCAGGTCGGCTACCGGGCCGACCTCACCTGGTCGTTCGGGGAGCCGGAGGTCGAGGAGAGCTGGCTCGGCGACACCCTCAGGCTCACCCCGCGCTGCCCGGACGGCTCCCTCGGCTTCGCCGCGGGAGCCGGCTGCTCGGTGCGGCTCGCGGTGACCGTGCCCGCAGGGGTGCCGCTGAAGGTCTCCGGAGGATCGGGCCGCATCAGCGTCAGCGGCATGGCCGCGGCGGTCGACGCCGAGACGGCCGCCGGCACGCTGGTCCTGGCCGACCTGCGCGGACCGCTGCGGGCCCGGGTCGGCGACGGCACCCTGCGCGCCACCGGCCTGACCGTCCCGCAGGCCGACATCCGCGCCGGAGCCGGCCGGGCGGACGCCCGGTTCGCGGCACCGCCCGAGCAGGTCACCGCACGGGCCGGCGCCGGCCGCCTGGAACTCGTCCTGCCCACGGACACCCGCTACCGCGTCAGCTGCCGCGCGGGTCTGGGCCGCTGCGAGGCGGCGGACGCCCTGAACGACCCCGCGGCGACCCGCACCCTGGACATCGCCGTCGACGTCGGCCACGCCACCGCGTCCTACCGTCCGGACGGCCCCTGACCCGGTCAGACGATGTGGCGGCCGCCGTCGACCGTGAGGACGTCCCCCGTCGTGTAGGCGGCGTTCACCAGGTACAGGGCCGCCTCGGCGACGTCCTCCGGGGCGCCCACCCGCCGCAGCGGGGTGTTGTTCGCGATCCACTCGCGGGAGCTCTCCCAGACCTCCTGCGCCCCGTCGTACCAGGGCGTGTCGATCAGCCCGGGCGCCACCGCGTTCACCCGCACGCCGGGGCCGAGCTGCGAGGCCAGCAGGCGTGTCATGTGGTTGACCGCCGCCTTGCTGACGGCGTACGGGACCGAACTCCCCAGGGCGCGCGTGGCCGACACCGACGAGACGTTGACGATGGAACCAGCCCCGGACTCCCGCAGGTGGGGGACGGCGGCGGTGATCATCTGCCAGGCGCCGACCACGTTCACTTCGAAGATCTCCCGCCAGGCGGCGGCGTCCGCGCCCTCCAGGTCGTCGAGCGGCACGAAGCGGGTCACACCGGCGTTGTTGACGAGGATGTCGAGCCGGCCGTAGGCGTCGATCGCGGCGCGGACGATCCGCCGCGCGTCCTCGGCGTCGGAGACGTCGCCCTGGACGTACACGGCGTCGGGGAGGGAGGCGGCCAGTTCCCTGCCCGCCTCCGCGCTGCGGGCGGAGTTGACGACCACGCGGATGCCCTCGTCGGCCAGCCGCCGGGCGACGGCGGCGCCGATCCCCGAGGAAGAGCCGGTGACCAGGGCGACGCGGGACTCGCTCATCATTTCCTCCTGCTGCCGAAGGCCGGGATGCCGGACCGATCCGGACCGGCCTTCAACATATCGTAGAACGGAAATGATTTTCCGCTATGCGGATGCGCGCTGGAGGACGCCCCGGACGTAGGCGGCCTGGCCCGCGTGCTGGAGGTCGTCCGTCAGGACGCTGACCAGGCGGACGCCCAGGCTGACCGGCGGGTCCCAGCGCTCGTCGACGATCCGCTCCAGGTCGGCGGCGGCCAGGCCCCGTACGAAGCGCAGGCTCTGCTCGTGGACCGCGTCGTAGTAGCCCAGCAGCAGCTCGGGGGAGTCGACGCGGACCTTGCCGACCTCGGCGGCGGTGTGCCCGTAGCCGATGCCGTCGACGGGCAGCGGCAGGGCGAAGCGGTCGGCCCAGCCGCCCGCCCGCCAGACCTGCTCCAGCCCCGCGACCTCGGCCACGTGGTCGTCCTGCACCCGGGTCAGGTGCCAGACCAGCCAGGCGATCGGGTTCGCCGCCGGGTCGAGCCGGGCGTTCAACTGCTCGGCAGTGAGCCCCTCGACCGCCTCGTGCACCACCTCCCTGATGCGTCCGAAGCCGTCCGCCAGTACCTCCGTGGCCTTCATGAGCCGTCCCTACGCCGTCGAGCCGTTCCGGGGACCACCTTGCTCGCCCGCCGCCGGGCCGGGCGGGCGACACTCCGTCAGCGGCGGGAGCGGCGCAGGAAGATGCCGGCCGCCGCACCGGCGAGGGCGATCCCCGCCACCCCGGCGGTGGTCCACCAGCCACCGGAGCCGCCGGAACCGCCGGACGGCGCGGGCGCGGGGGCTGCGGCTGCGGCGGGGGCCGAGGGGGCAGCGGGGGAGGCGGGGGCCGAGGCGGGGGGTGCCGAGGGGGACGGCGCCGACGGGGCCGGGTCCACGGCCGGGACCGCGACCTCCTGCTGTGCGTGCCCGAGCGAGGGGAAGCCCGCGTCGACGGTCACCTTCCACGTGCCGGGCGGCAGCGCCTCGGCCGTCACCCACCCCGCGGCCCGGCCGGCGTCGCGCACCAGCCGCCACGGGCCCTCGGTACGGCTCCCGTCGGCGCTGACGGCGTTCACGGTGGCGGCCACGGCCTCCTCGACGGCGTCACCGTCGTTCTCCCAGGTGACGTCGGCGGTGACCCGGCCGTCCCGCTGACCGGTGATGACCACCTTCAGGGTGTCGCCGTGGGCGTGGGCGGGACCGGCCGCGCCCATGGCCAGGACCAGGCACAGCAGGGGGAGGGTGAGCGCGGCGAGGGCCAGGGCGGGGAGGTTCGGGAGGTGTCGGCGCATCGGCACGGTGCTCCAGGTGAGGGGAGGTGCGGGAGGGGAGACGAGGGGGGCGGGCGGCCGTAGGGGAGTACGGCCGCCCGCCGGTTCGAGGGGGCCGGGTCAGCCGGCCTTGCGGGCCGTCCAGACCTGCGCCGGACGGCCGTCCGCGCGCTGGAGGTCGAGCAGCCAGGTCCCGTAGTAGGGCCGGTTGCTGACGGTCAGGGCGAAGCCGCCGCTCGCGTCGGTGATGGTCACCGCGCCGTCGCGGGAGGCCACCCGCCACTGCTGGGCGGCGGAGTTCCCGCAGGGCTGCTGCGCGACCCACATGCCCGCGGCGGGAGCGCCGCCGGGCTGGAGGCACTTGCCGGACGCCGCGGACTTGATCCGGACCGTCCCGTTGCCCGCGTCGTCGAAGTACCACTGCTGCTGCGCGTAGCCGTTGGTCCGGTTCGCGACGAGCACGGTGCCGTCGGCGGTGCGCCCGCCCCACAGCTCGGCGGCCATGCCGCTGCTGCCGTTGCCGAGCACGTAGCGGGTGCCCGGGGTGGTGGCGCCGCCGCCCGTGTCGGTGGTGCGGAACGACGCGGCCTTGCCGGGGCCGCTGTCACGGCCGGAGCCGTCGCGGACCGACACGGCGGCCGTGTACGCGGTGCCGGGCTTGAGGTTGTAGACGCGCAGGGAGGTGGACTGGACCCAGGTCAGGTGCTTGTCGTTCAGCAGCACCTGGTACCAGGCGGCGCCCTCGGTCTTGGGCCAGCTCAGCACCACCGAGTCGGACTGGATCTGGCCGGCCGTCACCGCCGGTGCGCCCGAGGGCTTCTTGGTGGGGGACGGGCTGGGCTTCGCGGTCGGCGACGGGTTCGGGCCCGGGTCCGGGTTGGTGCCGCCGCCGCCCGCGTTCCGCATCAGGAACTGGTTGTCGGCGATGTTCCAGTGGGTGGCCAGGTAGCTGCCCGGCTTCGGACTGGTGTGGAAGTAGTCGTCGTGGTTGCAGTCGAGGATGTTCTCGGACGCCTTGTTGGTGCAGATGTTGCGCATCTGCGGGTAGTACGGGGTGTCCGAGTAGCACATCACGTCCCACTCGTCGGTGCAGTGCGCGCCCCGGCTGGTGTTGGGCGCGCTGTTGTTGACCGCGCCCAGGTTGTGGCCGAGTTCGTGCGCGGCGGTGTGGCCGCCCCAGCAGCCCGAGTCGGTGCGCCCGTAGGACGGGCCGAAGTTGCTCAGGTTGTTCTGGCCGGGCCGCTCGTCGCCGTTGAAGGTGCCGATGCCGCAGTACACCTGGGTGTCCGCGAAGATCATGTACTTGCGGTCGCGGCGGTCCAGGCCCTTGGCGGCCAGCGCGTTGTTGGTGGCGCTGAACTCCGAGAGCGCGGAGTCGGGGAGCTCGATGTTGAGCACCGAGGGCGTGCAGTCGGCGGCGGTCACGTAGCGGATGTGCCGGACGCCGCCGGTCTCCTTGGCGCTCGCCGCGTAGATGAGGTCGGCGTCGGCCGCCCACTTGCGGAACGAGGCCACGTACTCGGCGTACCGGTCGCGGCCGGGGCCGTGCGCGTACACGACCTGGACGCGGTTGCCGGTGCTGCCGTCGCCGTCGCACTGGACGGTCTGTCCGGCCGGCCCCGCGGCGACCGCCTGGCTGCCGGAGGCCGGCGGGGCCGGGGCCTTGGCGCTCGCGGCGGTGCGGGCGTCGGCGGCGGGCGCGTCCTGAGGACGCCCGCCGCCCTCGCCGGCCGCCGGGTCGGCGCTGGCCGGGGAGGCGGGGTCGGCAGCGGGGGCCTTGGTGCGGACGACGGGGTCGACGTCCTTCTTGATGTCGACGCCCCCGGGGGGTGCGTCGGGCCCGTGGGTGCACAGGCCGTCCTTCGTGCGGTAGACGCCGACGCAGCGGTCGCCCTTCTGGGCGGTCTCCAGCCCGTCGTAGACCATGCCGCGCGCGCCTTCGTTGGCGGGCGCCTTCGCCAGGGGGGCCGGCTCCGCGTCCCGGGCCGGTGCGGCGGCCGGTTCGGCGGCCGCGGCGGGCGCCTCGGCCAGCGCGGTCGTGGTCGCCTCCGCGTCGCCGCCTATGCGGGAGTAGGCGATGCCTCCCGCGAGCACCGCCGCCGATGCCATGGCGGCGGTGAGGAGTATGAGCTTCCGGGGTTTGCGCCGGTGGCCGGGCTTGCGGCGCCGGCCGGTGGATCGTGCTGTCATGCGCACCTCAAGTCCGTGTCAGGAGAGTGGGTGCGCCGCAGCTTGCCAGATGAGCGGCTCGGAGAATTCGGACAAACGGGAGACCGGTCCGAGAAATCTATCCGTTACCTTGTTGTCGGATTTGATGAACTGTCAACTTGCTTTGAGAGTAAGAGAGTTACGCGCGTTGCGGATCAAAGGTCCAGGCCTTTTCCGGGATCTCGTTATCAAATCGAGATACTAGGCGGAACCTTGTTGACGGGAATTCAGTCAGGTATTCATGCAAAAACTACCTGCCGAATTCCCCTCGTCACGAGCCGTGAAGCGGACGCGGCCGGCGCGCACGGCCGTGGGTGCCCAGGCCGCCCGGCAGGTGCGGCGCCGGCTTGGGCACCCGTACGGACTACCGGGCGGCGTCCCGCTCCCAGACGTAGAACCGCTGGGCCATCGCGTCCTTCGGGCTCCGCCACGTCTGCGGGTCGTGGGGGCTGACGAACGCCGAGAGCCGCTCGCTCAGGTCGACGAACTCCGGGTGCCGGACCACCTGGGCGATGGCCGGGCCCGGGTCCCGGTCGGCCTCGATCAGGTGCATGTACACGTCCCCGAACTGGAAGAGACTGCGGCGGCTGACCCCCACCAGGTGGGGCAGCTCACCCGCGTCCGAGGCGGCGAACAGGCCGGCGATGTCGGGCGCCGAACCGGGCGCCATACGGGCCACGATGAGGGCTTGGTGCATCGGGAGGTGTGCCTTTCGGGTGGGGGAGCGGACGGACGGTCAGGAGCCATCAGCGGCGGTCGGCCGGGGCCTTGCGGCCGCCCCGCCCCTCGATCTTGTCCCGGATGAGCTCCATCTGGATCCGGGAGTTGAGGTTGATCCGGTCGGTCATCCCCGCGTCGTCGATCGGGGCCTCCGGCTTCATCGCGAAGTCCTGGACCCACCGCATCCGGGTCCCGCCCGGCACCTCGCCGTACTCCCAGTGGATGTCCATGTGCGCGAACGGACCCGTCTCCACGCGGCGGGCCTTCACCGTCAGGCCCGCCCGGTCCACCGTCCGCTCCGAGACCCAGCTCCACACCACGCCGTTCTCGTCCGGGTGCATGGCCAGCCGGAACCGGGTGGTGTTCCCGGTCTTCTCCAGGATCTCGATCGAGGCGTACTCGCTGAACAGCTTCGGCCAGTTGGGCAGGTCGTTCGTCACGTCCCACACGACGTCGACGGGCGCTTTGACCACGATCTCGTTGTCGGTGTGTCCAGGCATGTCAGGCTCCGGTCATGAGGCTGTTGTTGACGAGGTCGACGAACTCGCGCGGGCTCTTGCAGCGGTCCGCGTCCGTGGGCAGCGCGCGGCCCCGCCGGTTCTCCAGCTCACCGACGATGCCGAGCAGGCCCAGCGAGTCCAGGCCGTAGTCGTCGAACCGGGAGTCCGGGCGGCTCGCCAGCTCCGTGGGGTCGACGGTGATGCCGGCGGTCTTCATGAGCGTCGCCAGCTCTTCCAGGGTCAGTCGGTCGGACATGGTGCCTTCTCTCTTTCCTGCTTCCGGGGGCCGGGCCCTTGACCGCGCCCGGCCCTGACGAACGGGGGTCCCGGTCACTGCACCGCGGATCCGGGCCCCTTGCGGAGGACGAGGGCCGCGTTCGAACCCATCCGGCCCCGGCTCAGCACGAGCGCGGTCCGCAGGGGGGCGACGCGGGCGCTGCCGGTGACCACGTCGAGGTCGTGGCAGACGTCGAAGACGTTCGGGGTGGGAGGGACGACGCCGTGCTCCAGCGCCAGCACGGCGGCGGCCGCGTCGAGGGTGCCGGCCGCGCAGTACGCCCGCCCGGTACCGGTCTTGGGAGCCGTCACGGGCACCTTCGCACCGTGCGCGCCCAGCGCCTCACGGATGGCCCTCGCCTCCGCCGCGTCCGCCTCGGGGGTGCCCAGGGCGTCGGCGAAGACCACGTCCACCTCCTCGGGAGCCAGCCCCGCCTCCCGCAGCGCGCCGCGGATCGCGTGGGCCAGCCCCTCTCCCGACTCCTCCGGCCGGCCCGGCCCGGTGAAGGTGGCGGCGTGCCCGGCGAGCAGGGCCCGCACCGGCGCGCCCCGCCGCCCGGCCGCCGCGGCGTCCTCGACGGTGAACATGGCGCCGCCCTCCGCCGGGACGAACCCGCAGGCCTTCGCGGTGAACGGCCGGTAGGCGCGCTCCGGGTCCTCGGCGGTGCTGAGCCCCTCGTATCCGAGCTGGCACACCACCGAGTACGGCGCGAGCGGCGCCTCCGTGGCGCCGACCAGCATCGCCCGGCTGCCCTGGCGGATCCCGCGGGCGGCGTGCGCGAAGGCGTCCAGCCCGCCCGCCTCGTCACTCGCCACCACCCCGCAGGGACCCTTGAACCCGCGCCGGATGGAGACCTGGCCGGTGCTGGCCGCGTAGAACCAGGCGATCGACTGGTACGGGCCGACGTAGCGGGGGCCCTGCCCCCACAGCCGCTGCAGCTCGCGCTGCCCGAACTCGCCGCCGCCCGAACCGGCCGCGGTCACGACGCCCACCGCGTACGGATCGTCCTCGTAGTCCGCCCGGCCCAGCCGGGCGTGCTCCAGCGCCAGGTCCGCCGCCGCCAGCGCGTAGTGGCTGAACCGGTCGGTCTGCACGAGGAACCGGTCCTCGACCAGCTCCCCGGGCTCGAAGCCCCGCACCTCGCCGGCGACGCGCACCGGAAGGTGCTCGCACCCCTGCCGGGTCACCCGGTCCAGGACGCTCTCGCCCGCCTGGGTCGCCTTCCAGAACGCGGCCGCGCCGATCCCGTTGGGCGCGACGACCCCGATGCCCGTGACGGCCACCTGCGCGCCGGCCGTGGGTCTGTTCACGCGCGTACCTCCTTGGGCTGGGTCATGACCACGGCCGACTGGAAGCCGCCGAAGCCACTGCCGACGGACAGCACGCTGCGCAGTCTGTGGCTGCGGGCGGTGCGCGGCACGTAGTCCAGGTCGCATTCGGGGTCGGGGGTCTCGTAGTTCGCGGTCGGCGGCACCACCTGGTGCTTCATGGCCAGCACGCAGGCCGCGAGTTCGATCGCCCCGATGGCGCCGAGCGAGTGCCCCACCATGGACTTGATGGAGGTCATCGGCGTCTCGTAGGCGTGGTCGCCGAGCACCCGCTTGACGGCCGCCGTCTCGTGGCGGTCGTTCTGCTTGGTGCCCGAGCCGTGCGCGTTGACGTAGTCGACGTCCCGCGCGTCGATCCTGGCCTGGGCCAGGGCGGTGGATATCGCGCGGGCCATCTCCAGGCCCTCGGTGGTCAGCCCGGTCATGTGGTGGGCGTTGCCGAAGGTGGCGTAGCCGCCGATCTCGCAGTAGATCCGGGCCCCGCGGGCGCGGGCGTGCTCCAGCTCCTCCAGGACCAGCACCGCGCCGCCCTCGCCGAGGACGAAGCCGTCCCGGTCGGCGTCGAAGGGGCGGGAGGCGTGCGCCGGGTCCTCGTTGTTCGGCGAGGTCGCCTTGATGGCGTCGAAGCAGGCCACGGTGATGGGGGAGACGGGGGAGTCCGAGGCGCCGGCGACGCACACGTCCATCCGGCCCTCCTGGATGGAGTGCACCGCGTACCCGACGGCGTCGAGCCCCGACGTGCAGCCGGTGGAGACGGTCTGCACCGGGCCGCGCGCCCCGGTCTGCTCCGCCACCGCCGAGGCGAGGGTGGCGGGGGTGAACGCGCGGTGCAGGAAGGGGGAGGAGAGGCGGTGGTCCACGTCCCACCACGCGCCCTGCTGGCTGACCGCGACGTAGTCGTGCTCCAGCCGGGTGGTACCGCCGACCGCGGTGCCGAGGGAGACGCCGGTGCGCCAGGCGCGCTCGCCGTCGAGCTCCAGCCCGGCGTCGGCCACCGCCTCGCGGGCGGCGACCAGGGCGAACTGGATGTAGCGGTCGGCCCGGGCCGCCTCGTCCTCGGTGAGGCCGTGCTCACAGGGGTCGAAGTCGACCTCGGCGGCTATCCGGGAGCGGAACCCGGACGGGTCGAAGAGGGTGATGCCACGGGTCGCCGTACGCCCGTTGGACAGCAGGTCCCAGAACGCGGCGGTGCCGATGCCGCCCGGGGCCACGACGCCCACCCCGGTCACGGCCACCCGCCGGCGCGTCACGAGACCACCCCGGAGCGCTCCGGCGGACGCTCCGCCCACGCGGTGGCGTCCGGATTCGGCGCCTCCTCGGTGTCCACGTGCCCGAGCTTCGGGTCCGGGGCGAGCGGGCCGAGGTGGAACACCATCCGGGCCTCGGTACGGCCGACGTTGCGGAACCGGTGGCGCACGTTCAGGGGGACGAGCAGGCCCTGGTCGACGCGCAGCGGGTGGGGCTCGCCGTCGAGGTCCACCTCCAGGGAGCCGGCGACCACGTACACGAACTCCTCGGAGTACGGATGGTAGTGCTCGGCGATCGACTCGCCGGGGGCCATCACCGCCAGACCCATGAAGCCGCTGGTCGAGCCCACCGAGGTCGGGGTGAGCACGGCGCGCAGGTCCCCTCCGCGCCTGCGGTTGGGCTGGGTTTCGCTGAGGTCGACGATGCGCGGCTGATGTCTGGTCATGCTGACTTCCTCCTGGCGGATCGGAGCCTTGGCGTGCGCGTGGGCTGCCGGGTGGTGACGGGGGTGGTGCGGGGGCCGGTCCGGGCGGGGCCCGGGCGGTCCGTCCGGATCAGGACTCCACCGGAGCCCGGCGGTCGGTGATCGGGTCCATGGGGTGGGGGGCGGCGGCCGGCCCGGTGCCGGGCGCTCCGGCCAGCAGGCGGTTCAGCACCGCGGCCTTGCGGGGGCCCTCGATGCCGAAGCCCGCCGCGAAGCGGCCGTCGGCCGGGCCCTTGACGTCGAGGAGGCGCACCACCACGTCGTCGCGCTGGAAGACGGTGCTGCTCAGCACCGGGGAGGTGGGGACCTTCGCGGCGGTCTCGTCCTGGCGGGCCAGGAAGCGGGCGACGAGCGGTCCGCAGCCCGGCTTGGCCGGGTAGAACAGCGCGTGCCGCGTCACCTCGTCGGGCTGCGGGCCGTGCGGGGCAACGTGGTGGACGGCCGGCAGGCCCGCGCGCATGAAGAACATCCGCGCCGACTCCGGGTCGGACAGGTCCCGGTCCTGCTCCAGGTACGGGTTGATGGCGTGCTCGACGGCCCGCACCTCGGGCTGCTCCGACACGTGCCGCAGCGCCGCCGTCAGGTCGCCCTGCACCTCCACGCACCGCACCACCCGGTTGCCGTGCATGAAGAGGGAGGTGCGCAGGAGCCGGGTGTGGTCGTCGACCCGGGCGGCCGGGGAGGTGTACGAGGACAGGATCCCGGCGACCTCCTCCTCGCTGCCCGGCTTCACCGTGAAGGTCAGCGCGTGCCGGACGATGCCCTCGCCCAGCCGGGGCGCGCCCTGCAGCCGGCCCGACGCCCGCTGCGGGGTCTCGTACCGCTTGCCGGTCTCGCGCAGGACGGTGAAGGTCAGCGGCCGCATCGAGCGGGCGCAGGCGCCGAGCGGCTTCACCTGGGCCACGTGCTCCTCGCTGTTCACCCACGCGAGGTACTGCGGGGCGCTCTCCCACTCGCTCGTGATCAGCCACTGGGAGGGGTTCGCGAAGGACTGGCAGAGCTGGTCGCCCAGGTGGCCCGGCACGGACGCGATGTCGTGGCGCAGCTGCTCGTAGGCGTCGAAGAACCGCTGCTGGGCACCCTCGTGGAGGTCCATCAGCAGGACGACCCGCAGCATGGAGCCGTCGAACGCGGACTGAGACACCCGTTCGGACAGGGTGGTTGTCATCTGCTCACTCCTTCGTGGGGGCCCGGGACCGGCGCGCGGGCGGTTCGGTGCCGGTCGGCGGCGACGGCCGGTGGCGCGGGCCCGGCGGGCCCCGCGGGCCTGCGCGGTAGGGAACGGCGGACGGTGTGGCCCAAGTGGGTCCGCCGCTGTCGCTCATCGTCATCCGGCCGGGTACGGATCGCGACATCTCCGGATCAAGCGGGTGACAAGACGCGACTCGCCAGGGCAAGAACCCTGATCGGGGGCATAAGGCGTCCACTGCCCCCCACACGAAACAGGAGTCCGCAGCCGATGGAAGAGCATGCCGATGTCCGCGTACCGGTCCTCGTCGTGGGCGGTTCCCTCGTAGGCCTCTCCACCTCGCTGTTCCTGAGCCGCCACGGCATCAGGCACATGCTGGTCGAGAAGCACGCCGGGACCTCCGTCCACCCGCGCGGACGGGGTATCAACGCCCGGACGATGGAACTGTTCCGGACGGCGGGCGTCGAACCCGCCATCCGAGAGGAAGCCTCCGCACTGGAGGCCAACCAGGGCATCCTGCAGACGCACGCCCTCGTCGGCGGCGAGCACAAGTGGCTCATCAAGGCCGTCGACCCGTCCGGTGCGCTGGCCCGCTTCAGCCCCACCGGCTGGTGCCTGTGCAGCCAGAACAACATCGAACCGGTCCTGGCCGCGCACAGCCGCGCCCAGGGCGCCGACGTGCGGTTCGCCACCGAACTGATGAGCTTCGACCAGGACGCCACCGGGGTGACCGCCCTGGTCAAGGACCGGGAGACCGGCGAGCACATCACCGTCCGCGCCGACTTCCTGATCGCCGCGGACGGCCCTCGCAGCCCCGTCCGCGAGGCGCTCGGCATCCGCCAGACGGGCAACGGCGAACTCTTCCACAACGTGAGCATCGTCTTCCGCTCGGAGCACCTCGCCGAAGCCCTCGGCGACCTGCGCTTCATCGTCTGCTACCTGATGCGGCCGGGCGCCGACGGAGCACTGCTGCCCGTCGACAACGAGACCCAGTGGGTCTTCCACGCCCCCTGGCACCCCGAGACGGGCGAGACCCTGGAGGACTTCACCGAGGAGCGCTGCGTCAAGCAGATCCGCGAGGCCATCGGCCTGCCCGACCTCGACGTGGAGATCGGCGGCAAGGCCCCCTGGCACGCCGCCGAACGGGTCGCCGAGCAGTACTCCGTCGGCCGGGTCTTCGTGGTCGGCGACGCCGCCCACGAGATGTGCCCGACCGGGGCCTTCGGCTCCAACACCGGCATCCAGGACGCGCACAACCTCGCCTGGAAGATCGCCGCGGTACTGAACGGCTCCGCCGGCCCCCGCCTGCTCGACAGCTACGAGGAGGAACGCCTGCCCGTGGCCCGCGCCACCAGCGAGCGCGCCTCCGCCCGCTCGGCCGAGCACAGCCACCCGGGGTACGTGCCCCCGCCCACCATGGGCGGCGGCCCCGGCAGCGGGGTCCTGACCACGGCCATGGGCTACTGCTACCCGCAGGGCGCCGTCCTCGGCGGCGACCCCGCCCGGCCGGTCATCCCGCAGGAGTTGCGCCTCAAGGGCGACGTCGGCACCAGGGCACCGCACATGTGGCTCAGCCAGGCCGGCCGGCGGATCTCGTCGCTGGACCTGTACGAGACCTCGTTCGTGCTGCTCAGCAGCGCGGGCACGCCGTGGCAGGAGGCCGCCCGGCAGGTCGCGCGGGAACTCGGCGCGCACCTGGACGCCTACACCGTCGGCCCCGCTCCGGAAGCCGACCTGGTCCAGCCGGAGGGCGCGCCGCACTGGGCGCAGCTGCACGAGCTGCCCGCCGACGGCGCGGTCCTCGTACGCCCCGACGGGTTCGTCGCCTGGCGCTCCGAGGGCCCGGCCGCCGACCCGCGCGGGGAGCTCGCGGACGCCATGGCGCGGCTGCTGCGCCGCTCCTGAGGGCGCCGCTCCCGCAGCCGTTCAGCGGCAGGCCCAGCACCCCGCCCAGCAGCCGTGGCCCGCGGGCCGCGGGGGCGGGCGGTGGTGCGCGCCCCGGCCCGGCCGGGGCGGGGCCTGCGCGGCCCGGCCCGCGAGGCAGGCGACCACGACCGTGATCGCGGCCAGTTCCTCGGGCTCGGCGCTGCCCCGGTGGATCCGGAACAGGCCGGCTATGGAGACGTCGCTTCCCATCGGTACGGCCTCTCGTCGGGAGACCCCCCGGACCCGGTCCGCCGGGTCCGTCCGGGTCTGCGGCCCGGGTGCTGACGACGCTACGAGCCCCCCGGCGGCGTGTCGTGCCGGGGGGCCCGTCGCGCACCCATCCGGGCGACGCGTCCGGCGGGTGCGCCGGTCAGGGCGTCAGCGCAGCCCGAGCTTCACCCACTTGGCCGTACTGGGAACCCCGCGCGCGTCGAGCAGGAACAGCATGTAGTAGCCGGGCGGGGCGTCCGCCGCCGTCGGCGGGGTCCGCAGCCCGATGGTGTCGCCGCGCACCCCGGTGAGGGGCAGCTCCAGGTGCCGCTGGCTGGTGTTGACCGCGTGGGTGACCGTGGTCGGCGCCAGCAGCACGGCCCGCCGGACGGCGGCCGCGGTGGAGCTGTGCACCTCGAAGGCGGCGCCGTGGGCGAGTTCGCCCCGGGGCGCGCGGTCCAGGGCCGGCCGGGTGCCGCCCTTGTGCAGGTACGCGGGCTCGTAGATCTCGATGCTGCCGTCCATGGAGTCCCGGATGTCGGGGTCGTTGGCGATCTGCTGGAGCTCGTCCCCGGTCACCATCACCCGCCCGTCGGGCATCACCAGGGCGTTGGAGTGGTAGCCGCGGGGGAGCCGCTGGGCCGGGCCGAGCCGCCAGTGTCCGGCGGCGTCGCGCAGTTCGGTCTGCCGGTACTTGAGGTCGGCCTTCGGGTTGAAGGGGCCGTACCCGTAGTCGCGGGTGCTGAGCGCCCCGTTGACGGTCAGCAGGGTCGCGTCCGGCAGGATCAGGGTGTCGTCCTGGGTGCGGCCGAAGGCCCGGGGCCGTTCGGTGGTCCACCGGCCGCCCGCGAGGCGGTAGGTGTTGGGGTCGTGCGGGTCCCCGCCGAGCACCAGCACGGAGTCCGGCCCGCGCAGCCCCGCCGGGAGCGGGACGGCGGATCCGTAGCCGCGGAAGTCCGCCGGGCGCCGGGGCAGGTCGCGGCGGGTCTCCGCGACCGGGTCGAAGAGCCACTGCTGGTCGGCGTCCCGGCCCAGTCCGTAGACCATGCCGTCGCGCAGCGAGAACAGGTGCGGGTAGTCGTTGCGGAAGGGCGCGTCGGCCTTGAACCGGTCGACCGCGATGTCCAGCGGGATGTCGAACGGCCGCCAGGGCACCGGCAGCCCCTTCGCCGGGAAGCGCTCCACCACGGGCGTGGGGGTGCCCGTGCCGCGCTCGGACTGGCCGGACATGATGATCTGGCGGCCGTCGGCGCCGGTGACGGCCGAGGGGTACCAGCGGCCCACCGACATGTCCCGGTTGCGGTACCAGTGTTCGGTCCACGGGTCGAAGACGAAGGACAGCTTGGCGCCGCTGCCGCCCTTGCCGCCGGTGTTGCCGCCGAAGACCGCGAGCATCCCGTTGGGCAGGAAGGCGTGTCCGGCGCAGAAGAACGGGGCGGGGCGCGGCACGTACGTGCCGTCGGGCATCAGCACGGTCGGCGGCCGGACCTCCTTGAAGGCCCGCGCGCCGGTGCCCTTGGCGGGGTCCCAGAGGAAGGCGCGGCCCGCGTTGGTCGGGCCGATGCGGTCGGTGGGGCCGGTCTCCTTGGTGGGGTCGGTCTCGACCCGCTCGAAGGAGAAGAGCAGCACCTTGCCGGTCGGCAGCTGAGCGAGGTGGACCCCGAAGTCGGGGGAGGGGAAGAACTCCGCGAACCTCCCCGACTCCGCCGGGCGGAAGGCCTTGTTGGCCCGCTCCTGCGATGCGGTGAGGGCGGCCAGGCTCGCGTTCCGGGTGGCCTGCGGGTACTCGCCGGCGCCCCGGGCCGCGCGGCGCCGCTCGGCGTGGGCCCGGGCGTGCTCCTCGCCGATCAGGGCCGCCTCCCCGGCCGTGACGCCGGCCGTGACGCCGGCCGCGACGCCGCCCGTGACGCCGGCGTCGGCGTCCGCGCCGTCGTGGACCGGCGCGGCCGCGGGGGCGGGCGCCGCCAGGAACACGGCCGCCGCCAGCGCGGCGGCCAGCGCGGCGGACCGGTGTGCTGCTCGGGACATGGGACTCCTCGGTGTGCGACGACCGCCGGGTCGGGAGGGGCGGGCGGGAGGGACGCCATGCTAGAAGATCAGGTGGATATCACCTCATATGACGCGATCCGGCTGCCTCGTACGGGTGCTCGCCACGGCTCCGTACGCCCGTATCGGGACAATCGGCGACAGGACCCCCGGCTCCGCGCGGGCGCGGGGCTTCGGCCACGCGGCGTGGCCGGGGCGTCCGCGCGCAGGCCGGCGACCGGCCCCGCGGCCGCTCCGCACGCCGTGATCACGCCAGCCGCGTACGGTCCCGCCCGGCGCGGGGGCCCGTACGAAACATGCCACCGGCACCTGCGTGTCGTGGACGGGTGGATATGCCGCGTTGTTGGGTGATGTCGCGCTTCAGTTCCCGAAGAGCCCCAAAGGTCCCTTCGGTGAACCGGGCGCCCCGTCCGCATACTTGAGGAGCATTCATGCGCATGGTCCGTTCCGCTCTCGCGCTCGCCGCCACCTCGCTGGTGCTGGCCGCCGCCGTCAGCCCGGCCTCCGCCGCGACCCCGCAGCCGGCCCCGAAGCCCGCGAAGTTCTGCGCCCTGGTCGTCGACACGGGAGAGGGCGGCTGTTTCGCGACCGAGGCGGAGGCCGCATCGCTCGGCGCCGCGGCCGAGTACAAGGACCTCGGCAAGATATGGAGCGACGCGAACTCCGGCGGCAGCGAGTTCACCTTCCGCGGCAGCGTCGGCTGCGACTGGCGCTACCCGGAGTTCAACAGCCTCTCCAAGTGGGGGTGGAACGACACGGTGAGCTCCGTGCAGGGCATCACCTGCCCGATCACCCTGTGGGAGCACGGCGACTTCCGGGGCGCCCACCAGACCTACTACGGGTACAACGCCTACGTCGGCGACGGCATGAACGACAAGGCCTCCTCGGTCAGCTTCGACATGCGCTGACCGGAACGCCACACAAAAACGCCCCGGACGAATTGACGTCCGGGGCGTGCTTCCGCGTATATTCGATGGTTCACACTCTCTATTGAATGAGGGCGTGACGAAGCTTTACGGGGACATCGTATCGCGCTGGGAGCGAAATTGTCAAACACCGAATTTCAGATCGAGCAGGAATTCATCACCGAGCTCTACGCGCGCCTCGAAGACCTGCGGGACCAGGCCGAACGGGCAGTTCAGGACGGACTGGGGAAGGCCGGTACCGGCTTCCAGGCCCGGCTGGAAAGGGACGTCCAGGTCGCCGAGCAGTCCGGCCTGCTTTCCGCCCTGAACTCCGCCGAACACGGTCTGTGTTTCGGCCGGCTGGAGTTCTCCGACGGCCGCGACCACCACATCGGCCGAATCGGGATCAGGCAGGACGACGCCGAACGCACCCCGCTCGTCCTCGACTGGCGCGCCGAAGCGGCCCGTCCCTTCTACCTGGCCACCGGCCACGTCCCGATGGGCCTGCGCCGCCGGCGCCACATCACCACCCAGGGCCGCCGGGTCACCGCCCTCCACGACGAGATCCTCGACCTCGCCGACACCGAGCGCACCGGCTACGAGGGCGCGGACGCCGACGCCGTGCTGCTCGCCGCCCTCGACGCCGCCCGCACCGGCCGCATGCACGACATCGTGCGGACCATCCAGGCCGACCAGGACCGCATCATTCGCTCCCCGCACCAGGGCGTCCTCGTCGTGGAGGGCGGCCCCGGCACCGGCAAGACCGCCGTCGCCCTGCACCGCGCCGCCTACCTCCTCTACGCCCAGCGCGAGCTGCTCGCCAGGCGCGGCGTGCTGATCGTCGGCCCCAACCCCGCCTTCCTCGGCTACATCGGAGAGGTGCTGCCCGCCCTCGGCGAGACCGGGGTGCTCCTGGCCTCGCCCGGGGACCTGTACCCGGGACTGAGGGCCACCGGCACCGACCGCCCGGGCGCCGCGGCCGTCAAGGGCCGGGCGGCCATGGCCGACGTCCTCGCCCGGGTCGTCGCCGACCGGCAGACGCTCCCCGAGGCCGTGCCCGCCGGCAGCGGCGAGGACAGCGCCGTCGTCCCCGAGCCGGCGCTGGAGATCGACCACGACGACCACGGCATCCTGCTGCTCGACCGGACCATGGCCCACGCCGCCCGCGACCGGGCCCGCAGCACCGCCCTGCCCCACAACCTGGCCCGCCCCTACTTCGCGTTCGCGGTCATCGACGCCCTCACCGAACAGCTCGCCGACCGGCTCGGCGCCGACCCCTACGGCGGCCCCAACCTGCTCGGCCCCGACGACGTCGCCCAGCTCGGCAAGGAGATCGCCACCAGCCCCGAGGTGCACGCCGCCATCGACACGCTCTGGCCGGACCTGACCCCCGAGCAGCTCCTCACCGACTTCCTCGCGGACCCCACCCACCTCCCCGCCGAGGACGCCGGGCTGATCCGCCGCACCTCGGGGGAGTGGACCCCGGCCGACGTCCCCCTCCTCGACGAGGCCGCCGAGCTCCTCGGCGTCGACGACACCGCCCGCAAGGCCGCCGCCGCACGCGACCGGCTGGAGCGCATCGCCTACGCGCAGGGCGTCCTCGACCTCTCCCAGGGCTCGGAGTCCTACGAGTTCGAGGACATGGAGAACGAGTACCTGGCCGCCCACGACATCATCGACGCCGAGCGCATGGCCGAACGGCACGAGGAGGCCGACCACCGCACCACCGCCGAACGCGCCGCCGCCGACCGCACCTGGGCCTTCGGCCACGTCATCGTCGACGAGGCGCAGGAGCTGTCCGAGATGGCCTGGCGGCTGCTGATGCGCCGCTGCCCGACCCGCTCCATGACCCTGGTCGGCGACCCCGCGCAGACCGGCGACGAGGCGGGCTGCGGCTCCTGGAAGCAGATCCTCGACCCCTACGTCGGCGACCGCTGGGAACACGTACGGCTCGGCGTCAACTACCGCACCCCCGCCGAGATCATGGAGCTGGCGGCCGCGGTGCTCCGCGCCCACCGGCCCGGCTTCGAACCGCCCCGCTCGGTGCGCTCCACCGGCGTACGCCCCTGGGTGCGGGAGGCGGCCGCCCTCCCCGGCGCCGTTGCCGAGGCCGTCCGCGACGGCGCGCCCGCCGAGGGCCGGCTCGCGGTGATCGCCCCGCGCCCCCTGCACCCGGCCCTCGCCGCGGCGCTGCCCGGCGTACGGGCGGGGGAGCAGCCGGACCTCACCCGGCCGGTGGTCCTGCTGGACGCCCGCCAGGCCAAGGGGCTGGAGTTCGACACGGTGATCGTGGCCGAGCCCGCGGACCTCGACCCGAGCGACCTCTACGTCGCCCTCACCCGCGCCACCCAGCACCTCGGGGTGGTGCACACCGGCCGCCTCCCCGAAGGGCTGACCGGCTGACCGGACGGGATCCCCGCCGACGGGACCGGCCACGGCCGCACGACGGCACGTGGCCGGATTCGCCCCCCTCCAGGGGGCTTTGACCGTCGTAGGGTGACCGGATGGCCCTCGTCGACATCACCTCCAGCGCCCCCGACTTCGACTCCGACCCGCACTCCTTCTACGCGGCCCTGCGCGCCGCCGGGCCGGTCCACCAGGTCAAGGGCCCCGGGCCCGAGCCGGAGGCGTACTGGCTCGTCGTCGGGTACGAGGAGGCCCGCCAGGCCCTCACCCACCCCGACCTGCTCAAGGACTGGCGCAACTCCGGGCTGTATCCGGACATCGAGCCCAGCGCCTCCAGCTCCAACATGCTGGAGGCCGACCCGCCCCACCACACCCGGCTGCGCCGCCTGGTGGCCCGGGAGTTCACCGCCCGCCGGGTGGAGGCGCTGCGCCCCCGCGTCCAGCGGATCACGGACGAGCTGCTGGACGCGATGGCCGCCCGGCCCGAGCGCGCCGCCGACCTGGTCGAGGCACTCGCCTTCCCGCTCCCCATGACCGTGATCTGCGAGCTCCTCGGCGTCCCCGACCTCGACCGCGAACGCTTCCGCCGCTGGTCCAACGAGATCGTCGCGCCCCGCCCGGGGAACACGAACGAAGAGGCGTTCGTCCAGCTCACCCTCTACCTCACGGACCTCGTCGCCGAGAAGGCCGAGTCCCCGGGGGACGACCTGCTCAGCGCCCTGATCCGCACCCGCGACGAGGACGGCGACTCCCTCTCCCCCGACGAACTGATCGGGATGGCCTTCCTGCTGCTCGTCGCCGGCCACGAGACCACCGTCAACCTCATCTCCAACGGCGTACGGGCCCTGTTCGCGCACCCGGACCAACTGGCCGCGCTCCGCGCCGACTGCGACGGCCTGCTCGGCGGGGCCGTGGAGGAGATGCTCCGCTACGACGGCCCCGTGCAGAACGCCACCTACCGCTACGCCGCCAGGGACGTGGAACTCGGCGGCGTCCTCATCCCCTCCGGGTCGGTCGTGCTGGCCTCCCTCGCGGGCGCCGGCCGGGACCCGGACCGCTTCGCCGAGCCCGACGCGTTCGACATCCGCCGCGCCCCCGGCGGCCACCTCGCCTTCGGGCACGGGCTGCACTTCTGCCTCGGCGCGCCGCTGGCCCGGATGGAGGGCCGGATCGCCGTCCGGAGCCTGCTGGAACGGTTCCCCGCCCTGGAGGCCGACCCGGCCGGCGGCCCCCTGGAGTGGATCCCGGGCACCCTGATGCACGGCGTGACCCGGCTGCCGGTGCGCTGGTAGCGGTCCCGCCGCTCCCGCGGAACGGCGGATACCGCCTGCCGGTACGCGTTTTGGAATGGCGCCGGATCCTCAATACGATCCGGCGATGATCACAAGAAAACGACTGGCGGCAGGGGCCTGCGGCCTGTTCGTCGCCTTGACCGCGGGACTCCTCCCGTCGACCGCGGCCGCCGCCGACGGACCGGCGAAGGAGCCGCCGAAGGTCGAGCTCGTGCTCGACGTCAGCGGCTCCATGCGCGCGAACGACATCGACGGCCAGTCCCGCATGGCCGCCGCGAAGCAGGCCTTCAACGAGGTCCTCGACGCGGTACCCGACGAAGTCCGCCTGGGCATAAGGACCCTGGGCGCCACCTACCCCGGCGACGACCGGGCCCTCGGCTGCAAGGACACCAAGCAGCTCTACCCCGTCGGCACGGTGAACCGCACCGAGGCGAAGACCGCCGTCGCCACCCTCGCGCCCACCGGCTGGACACCCATCGGACCGGCCCTCCAGGCCGCCGCCCAGGACCTGGAGGGCGGCAACGCCACCCGCAGGATCGTCCTCATCACCGACGGCGAGGACACCTGCGCCCCGCTCGACCCCTGCGAGGTGGCCCGCGAGATCGCCGCGAAGGGCATCCACCTCGTCGTCGACACCCTCGGCCTCGTCCCCGACGCCAAGACCCGCGCCCAGCTCACCTGTATCGCGGAGGCCACCGGGGGCACCTACACCTCGGTGACCCACACCGCCGAACTCTCCGGCAGGGTCAGACAGCTCGTCGACCGCGCCGCCGACCCCGTCGCCACCCCCGTGGCCACCGAGGGCGCCAAGCAGTGCGCGAGCGCCCCGCTGCTGAAGGCCGGCCTCTACAGCGACCGCGAGAGCTTCGGCGAGCACCGCTGGTACAAGGTCGACGTCCGCCCCGGCCAGGAGCTGCGCGCCTCGGTCAGCATCGGCGCCGACCGGGCCGTCAACAACGACTACGGCGTGCTGCTGCGCGCGTCCACCGTCCACGGACGGGAGATCGTGCGCGGCTCCGAGGCCGGCGACGGCCGCACCGACGTGATCTCCACCGGCCTGCGCTACCCGAAGCCCGAACGTGACGGGGACGACGCGGAGAAGACCGAGACCGTCTGCCTCCAGGTCAGCAACTCCTTCGCCGCCGGCCCGGCCGTCAAGACCACCCCCGGCATGCCCGTCGAGCTCACCATCGACCTCGTCGACGGTCCCGCCGGCGGTTCCGACGCCGCCTCCTTCGGCCTCGGCAGGGGCTGGTGGCTGATCGGCCTGCTGGTGCTGACCGGGCTGCTCGCCGGACTGGTCTGGGGCTGGATCTCGCGCTGGCGCATCTCCGTCTGGAGGACCAACTGATGCGTACCGTACGCACCCTGACCGCCGCCCTGCTGGCGGGAGCCGCGCTCCTGGCCCCGGCGGCCGCCGCAACCGCGGCCCCGAGCCCCACCCCCACGCCGAGCGCGGGCGCGGGCACCGGCAAGGACGGCAAGGCCCCGACCGAGGCGGGCACCGGCTTCCGCACCGCGGCGCTCTTCAAGCCCGGGCAGAAGGCCACGGCCTCCGGATCCACCGGCGACTACCTCTACTGGGCGTTCCCCGCCGACACCGGCCAACGGACCACCGTGAAGGCCTCGGTGACGCTCCCGCCGTCCGCCGCCCGGCACGGCGCGCAGACCTGGCAGCTCGACGTGTACGACGGCCTGCGCCGCCGGCAGCCCTGCACGTACGGCCACCAGAGCACGGCGGTGGCCAAGGAGGCCGCCACCGTGGAGCTGTCCTGCGCCCTGCGCACCGTCCGCTCCGGCGCCGAGGCCTGGTCGAACGACCCGCTCCCGGGCACCTACTACGTCCGCCTGACGGTCGTCGGGGCCCACGAGGAGGACCTCGGGCTGCCCGTGAAGGCGCAGGTCGAGGCCGAGGCGAAGGAGACCGGCGGGGCGCGGGCGGTGGACGCGGCCCTGGCCGAGCCCCTCGTCCCGGGCATCGCGGGCGCCTCCGAGCAGCAGCGGGAGGCGCGCGCCCCGGAGGGCGGCTGGTCCGCCGGCTGGTGGTCCGACCGCTGGCTGTGGACGGCCGCCGGCGGGATCCTCGGAGCCCTCGCGGGCATCTACGGCTACTCCCTCACCCGCGGCTCGGGCCGTCCCACCCGCACCCGGGCCTGATCCGGTGCCGCCGCGCCCGCCCGGTGCGGCGGCACCGGCACCCCGGATGATCATCCGGCCACGGAGCGTGGGCTATGTTGGAGGGAGAGTGACGTGAGAAGGAGGCCGCCGGTGTCATCGGGGCAGCAGGCACGCGCGCAGGCGGCCGCGATCACGCCCGGCGGGACCCCGCCGGGGCAGGAGAAGCCGCCGGCCGACCGGCTCCTCGCGCTCTTCGACGGCCACCGCCTCTCACCCGGACAGCGGCGGATCGCCCAGTACCTGATCGACCACCTCACCGAGGCGGCCTTCCTCTCCATCACCGAGCTGGCGGAGCGCGTGGGCGTCAGCCAGCCCTCGGTGACCCGCTTCGCCTCCTCCCTCGGCTTCAGCGGCTACCCGGCCCTGCGCGACGTGCTCCAGCCGATCGCCCTGTCGGCGGTGGCGGGCACCCCGGACAGCAAGGAGCAGATCCGGCAGAACGAGCTCCAGGCCGCCGTCGACGCCGAGATCGAGAACCTGGAGAACGTGCGCCGGCTGCTGGCCGACACCAACCAGGTGCTGGAGATCGGCCGCGAGCTGGCCCGGTCGGTGCCCCTGACCGTGCTGGGCCTGCGGATCTCGGTCTCCCTGGCGGAGTACTTCGCCTACGCGGCCCGCCGCATCCACCCCGACGTCCGCCTGGTCACCCGGGGCGGCAGCGTGGCCTACGACGCCCTGCTCCAGTGCCGGGCGGCGGGCGGGAGCTGGGTGCTGGCCTTCGCCATGCCCCGGCACGCCAACGAGACCCTGGCCGCCCTGCGAGCGGCCCGCAGCACCGGGCTGAAGGTCGTCCTGATCACGGACCCCACCGTCGGGCCGCTGGTGGAGGCGGCCGACGTGGTGCTGACCGCCGGTACCGGCTCCCGGCTGGTGTTCGACTCGTACGCGGCTCCCGGCATGCTCTCCGCGGCCCTGCTGCAGGCGATGGCCGACGCGGACCCCGAGCGGACCCAGGCGCGGTTGGAACAGTACGAGCAGGTCGCCGACCAGCACGGATTCTTCCTGTAAACGCCGATTTCACCCGTCGTGCACCCGCACGTGACCGCGAGATATTCAGAACCTGGGCATGCATGAAATTTTTCATACCCTTGATTACTCGACGGTATATATGTTTACTGACGGCGGCGCTCCGGATCCCTCAGACGCCAAAGGCGGACGTTTCCCCGCGTCCGCCTCGAACGGTCACCCAGTACGCCGAACCTCCTCACGGCGGGACCGGGTACCGCGTCAAGGCTTGTGGATCCCCCGGAGGAGCGCCCCTGGCGGCCTCGGTCAACCCCTGGGCCGAGGCCGCCCCCCTCGCAGTCTCTCGATCAGAGTTCCACACCCCTCGGAAGTGACGAGAATGCCCCAGACGGCCACCCTCACGCGCAGCCCGGACTGGCCCCTGCAGGTCAAGGCCCCCGGCACGCACGACTGGGAACGCAGCGCCACCCGCTGGCTGCGGGACCTCCTCCCGGCCCGCTACGGGAGCTACCTGACGCTGACCCGTCACCACGCCCTGCTCGCGCGGCACGTGCAGCTCCAGCTCCAGCACGAGATGCGCGCGGTCCGCGTCGCCCTGCACACCAGCCGGGCCGAGCTGCCGACGATGGGCGTCGCCGAGTCGGTCATCGAGAACACGATCAGGATGTACGCCATCGAGCTGGAGCAGCTCGGCCGCCTCTCCCGGGGCGCCCGCCTCGTCTCCGAGGCGCTGCTGCTGGCTGCGACCCCGGGCCAGCGCAGGCGCTGACCCGGAGCCGGAGCCGGAGCCGCGGCCGTCAGGCCTGGCAGAGGCCGCGCGCGTAGTCGTACGTCGCGGTGGCCTGCGAGTACTTCCACTGCGGAGCCAGCAGGCTGTCCTTCAGCTGGTTCGCGGCGGCCGGGCTCTCGACCACGTAGCCGAAGTCCTGGAGCCAGGACGGGTACAGGTTCTTCGAGCCGATGTAGAAGGCCGAGTCGTCCACCGAGACCAGCTTGTGGTGCTGGGCGTACGGCTTCCCGTCCGCCCACGTCGCCTTGTCGGAGGCGCGGAAGGTCGCCAGCTGGAGGTTCTGGCACATCGCGGCCTTCGAGGTGCGCTCGTCGCCGGTGAGGGCGGTGAGGCGGCCGCGCAGCGCGTCGCTCACCTCGTTCAGGGACTTGATCTGCGAGTAGCCGTCGCTGCCGACCGCGCCGCGGTTCGCCGGGTCGCTGACGACGATGCGGACCTTCACGCCGGCCGCGAGCTTCGCGGCGAGCGTGTCGTAGAGCCGGACGTCGTAGCGGGGCAGCGGCGGGCAGGTCGCGTGCAGGTCCTGCTGGGAGATCTCGATGTGGCTGTTCGCGCTGGCGACCAGCGCGCGCAGGGCGCTCTCCTCCGGGTTGACCGTGTCGTAGTCCCGGTCCGCGTTCGTCCGGTCGGGCACGCCGATGCCGCACTTGGTGTCCGGGGCCGTCGGCAGGACCGGCTTGAACGCCGACGCCGGGTCGCTCTGGCGGATGCCGATGCCGAGGCCGCCGACCGCGATGGCGGGGACGTCACCGCCGCCGGCCGGGGCGGCCGGCCGGGGCAGGGTGGGCATGCAGCCGGCGTTGTTCGAGGAGGCGAACCAGACGCTGCTCCAGCTGGACTTGTTGCGGCAGGTCCAGTCCCACAGGGTGTCGAGGTAGCGGCCGGCCGAGCCGGCCGCCGGACCGGACAGCGCGAGGTCGACGTCGTTCACCGGGTGGGAGGTGTCGAGGTAGTCGTCCTTCCAGCTGTTGATGCCGCCGGTGATCACCGTACCGCCGTCCACCACCACGAGCTTGGAGTGGTTCCAGGAGAAGCCGGTCTTGGAGGTGGTCATCGAGGCCACGTTGAGGGTGACGTCCGCGGCCGCCGGACCGAGCTTGGCCACCAGCTCGTCGCGGTACGAGGACGGGATCACGTTGGCGTGGTAGATCGGCGCGGCGCCCACCAGGATGCGGACCTGGAGCTTGTTGCCCTTCGCCACGGCCTCCTTGAGGCCGGCCACGATCGCGTCCTGGAAGCCGCCGTTGGGGAACGGCGCCAGGGTGGATATGTCCACGGTCTGCCGGGCCCGGGCGATGTCCTGCCGGGTCTTGTCCAGCAGCCGGCGCGAGCCCGGACGGTCGGCGCAGGACGGGTCGCCCCAGCAGCCGGGGGTCTGCAGCAGCCAGTCGGAGCCGCCGGGGGCGGAGGCGCCGAGGCTGTTGCCGGCGGTGCGCTCCCAGACCGAGCCCTCAAGGCCGGGGGACACCTGGCGCAGGGTCTGCTCGATCGAGTCCAGGTGCGGGGTCGGCGAGTCGGCGAAGGCCGGCGCGGCGGGGAGCAGTGCGAAGGAGAGGGTGAGCGAGAGGGCCGTCGTGCGGACGGTGCGTGCCAATGTGGTTCCTTGGTACTGGGGGGTGGCTCCGGCCGGGCGGCATGGTCGTTCCGGGCCCCGGCCTTGATCAACTCGCGCAAGTTACCAGCCCGTAAGCCCCTGTTCATCCGGGCATGGTCGGCTTCCGGCCACCCTTCGGCGCCCCGGCCGGGCTCGACCGGGCGTCGTCCGGCCATGCCACCCGGTCGCGTGGCCGAAACCAGCCGCCGGAATCCAGCCGTCCGCATGGTGGGGCCGTCGGCCGCGGGCCGCGGGACGCCGTGGGCGGATGCGATCATGTCCGGATGCCCGAGACGCCGACCTCCGTGACCGCCCTGTGGCCGCCCGCCCCCGAAGGGTCCACCGCCTGGCTCGCCGAGCTCTGCGAGGACGACGGCCTCACCGGCTTCACGCCCCCCGGACTGCCCGACGCGGCCTGGGTCTTCCACTCCATGTACGAGCACGAGCAGGGCCCGGCCGAGGTTCCGGAGGGCGCCGGAGACGGCCTCGGCCGCGCCGAACACCCCGGCCCCGGCTGGCGCCGGCTGCGCTGGGCCGAACTGGCCCGGCGGCTCGGGGACCCCGTCGCCACCCCGGCACTGCCGCCCTGTTTCCGCAGCTTCCCCTCCTTCAAGGGGGAGCCCGGCCGCCCGTCCGGCATCTGCTGGCCCACCGAGGGCAGCCTCGACCGGGAGAGCTGGAACCGGCTGGTCGGGATCCTGCTCCGGCACAGCCCCCAGGGGGCCGACACCCCCGTCCTCGCCTACTACAACCCGCTGACGCTCGGGGCCTGGGACTTCGACAACCCGCACGTCCGCGCGGGCCGGCTGGGCGACGCCGAGGCCCTCTACGACTACCCCGAAGCCGATTTCAGCCCGTCCACCCTCTGGGCCGCGGACCATTCGTGGGTCGTCTGCAGCGACTACGACCTGTGGGCCTCCAAGGTGGCCGGTCCCGGCCCGCTCGTCGAAGCCCTGCTGGGCGACGCGGAGCTGGAAGTGCTGCGGATGCCCCCGGCGCCCTGGAACTGATCCGGGGCGCCGGGGCGGAGCCCGCCGTCAGAGCCAGGGGATCTCGTCCGCGCCGTAGCGGTAGGCGCGGAACACCGAGTTCTGGGCGCCGCGCGAGGACTCCAGCCCCGTGCCCCGGTCGAACGAGCCGAACTCCGGCACCACGAACTCCCAGACCACGTCCCCCTCCGGGGTCACCTCGAAGAGGCGGCCGAAGGAGCCCTCCGCCACGAAGGTGTTCCCGTTCGGCAGGCGCTGCGCGCTGGACATGTACGGGCTGAAGAAGTTCTGCGGCGGGTTGTCCTCGTACGACCACACCTCCGCGCCGCTGACCGGATCCAGCTCCAGCACCCGCGAGTACGGCACCGAGGTGGTGTCCCGGTAGGTCCCGTTGTCGAACACCAGGATGTTGCCGCCCGGCAGCTCGTGCGGGTGGTGCTGCTGCGCCAGCACGTCCGGGCCGATCCGCCAGCGGACGGAGCCGTCCGCGCGGTCCACGGCCACCGTCGTCGAAGCGCTGCGGAAGCCCACCACGATCCCGCCGTCGGCGAGCTCGTTGACCGTGTTGGCCATCGGCCAGTGCTCACGGGCGAAGTGCGGGTTCAGCGGCACCTCCTCGGGGTCCAGGTGCTCGATGGCCGCCCAGCGCCACAGCACCTCGCCGTCCCAGGTCAGCTCGTACACCACGTCCCCGTAGACCACCCCGCCCGGAGCCTCCGAACCGGGGATCCCGCCGCGGATCCGGGCGGCGTCGGCCGCCGACAGCGGCTCCACGCCGGAGACGAGCAGGTTGCCGTTGCGCAGGATCGAGGCGTCGTGGTGGTGGAAGGGGTGCCGGGCCTCGCGCAGCACCGTGGAGTCCGGGGCCAGCTCCTGGAAGATCCCGCCGTGGTAGACGTCCCAGATCGGGAAGAGGGTCGGGCCGGAGGTGTCCTTCGCCGCGTAGAAGAGGTTCCCGTTCGGGAGGAGCTGCGCCTGGCGGCCCGGCGGGTGCGGGGAGTTCCAGGTGTGGACCGGCTTGCCCTCGATGTCCACGAGGTGGATGGTGCCGTCGCTGGTGATCGGCGTGTAGAGGGTGTAGCCGCCGTAGCTGCGCGCGGGGTCGTGGGCGCGCAGTCCGGTGCCGCGGCGGCGGAGGGTGTTCTGGTCGACGGTCATGGTGTCGTCTGCTTCCTGGTGGAGGGATCAGCGGAGGGTGACGGCGGCCGGGTCGGCGGCGGTCAGGGGTGCGGGGCGCAGCCGTTCGCGCAGGGCCTGCCGGTCGGCGGCGCCGGGCAGGTTCTGCGCGGCCTTGGCCCAGGCGGCCTCGTCGGCCAGCTGGGCGAGCAGCTCGGGGGTCAGGCTCGCGCCGTACGTGTAGCGGGGGTGGAAGACGTCGACGTAGCCGGCCTGGAGCGCCCCCTTGGACTGGGCGACGACGGCGGCCCGCGCGGCGGCCGGATCCGCCTCGGCGGCCCGCTGCGCGCGCAGCACCGTGCGCAGCACGGCGGTGGCCGCGGCGTCGTCGGCGGCGGGGCCCGAGACGAGCAGGGTGCGGGCGGTGTAGCCGGAGAAGGGGACCTCGGCGTAGCGGTCGGCCAGGGCGGTGCGGGCGGCGTCGTAGAAGCTGGGGAAGGTGACCCCGGCGTCGACGTCGCCGCGGGCGAGCGCCGCCGCGACCTGGTTCGGGGCCAGGTTGACCACGGTCACGTCGGCCGGGGCCAGCCGCTCCGAGGCGAGCATCCGGCTCAGGGCGTACTCGACGTTGGTGCCCTGCGGGACTCCGACCTTGCGCCCCTTGAGCGCGGCGAAGCCGGTGATCCCGCGGTCGGTACGGGTGAGCAGGCGCCAGTCGGAGAACCGCGAGAGGTCGGCCACGATCCGCACGTCCCGCCCGCCCAGCGCGGCCGTCACGGCGGGCAGGTCGCCCACGACACCGAACTGCGCCTGCCCGCCGAGGACGGCGTTGAGCGCGTCCCGCCCGGTGGACAGGGTGGTCACGGTGGCGTCGAGCCCCTCCTCGGCCCAGAGACCCCGCTCCTGCGCGAGGTACACGGGCGCCCCGCCGAGCTGATCGCTCCCGGCCACGGTCACGGCCCGCCGGCCGTTCCCCTCCGGGGATTGCGTGCAGGCGGTGGCGAGCACCGACAGCAGCGCCGCGAGCAGCACGGCGGCCGCCGCGCGGGGTCTGGTTCTGGCACGGGGCATGGCAGGTGTCCTTTCCGGGACGGAGAAGGGGGAGGGGGGAACGGGGGAACGCGGGGGGTACGGGGGCAGGGTCCGGCTCAGCCGGTGGTCAGGTGGCGGGCTATCAGGGCGCGGAGGTCCGGGTCCGGGGGGCCCGGGGGGACGGGGTGGTCCGCCAGGACCCGGCCCGGGGAGGCGCCCAGCACCACCACCCGCCCGGCCAGGGCGAGCGCCTCGTCGATGTCGTGCGTCACGAACAGCACCGTGGTCCCGCTGCGCCGCCACAGCTCCCGCAGCAGGTCCTGCATCCGGCCCCGGGTCAGCGCGTCCAGCGCCCCGAACGGCTCGTCCATCAGCAGCACTTCCGGCTCCGCCGCAAGCGCCCGGGCCAGCGCGACGCGCTGCTGCATCCCGCCCGACAGCTGCGCCGGGTACTTGTGCGCGCCGTCCGCCAGCCCGACCTCCGCGAGCGCGGCCAGCGCCCGTTCGCGCCGTTCCCGGCGCGGCAGCCCGAGCCGTTTCAGGGCGAACTCGACGTTGCCCCGGGCCGTGCGCCACGGGAACAGCGCGTAGTGCTGGAAGACCACCCCCCGCTCCGGGCCCGGCCCCTCCACCGGCACGGACCCCGCCGTCACCCGGCCCGACGCGGGACGGACGAAGCCGGCCACCGTGTTCAGCACCGTGGACTTGCCGCAGCCGCTGGGTCCCAGCAGTGCGGTGAACGACCCCGCCGGGAACACCAGGTCCGTCCGCTCCAGCACGGGCGCCGCGCCGTAGCCCACCGTCAGCCCCTCCAGGCGTACTTCGAGGCTCATGACGCGCTCCAGTGCACGAAGCGGCGCCCGACGGCGGCCAGGACGAGGTCCGCCGCCACGCCCAGCAGGCCGAGCACGAGCAGCCCCGCGAACATCCGGTCCACCCGCAGGAACTGGCCGTCCACCTGGAGCCGGTACGCCAGACCGCTGTCCGCGCCGCCCAGTTCGGCGGCGACCAGGGCCAGCAGCGCCACCGAGGCCCCGTAGCGCAGCGCGGCCAGCAGCGCCGGCGCGGCGGCCGGGAGCAGCACCTCGGTGAACCGCCGGTGCAGCGGCGCCCCCAGCGAACGGGCGGCCCGCAGGTGCGAGACCGGTACCCGCGAGACCCCGTCGTGCACGTACAGCCAGACCGCGAGGAGCACGGCGTACGCGATGAGCAGCCGCTTGGCGCTCTCGCCGATCCCGAACCAGGCCGTCGCCAGTGGTACGAGCGCGATGGCCGGGATCGGCCGGAGGAAGGAGACCACCGGCGTGACGGCCGCAGACAGCCTCGGCAGGTACCCGGTGGCGAACCCGAGCGCGCCGCCCACGACCGCACCCAGCGCGAAGCCCTGCCCCGCACGGGCCAGGCTCGCCGCCAGGTCGCCGGCCAGCACCCCGCTGCGGGCGCTGTCCGCCAGCGCCGCGAGGGTGTCGGCCGGCGTGGGCAGCAGCCCCGGGGCCACCGCGCCCGACCAGGCGAGCAGGGACCAGAGCCCGAGCACGGCGGCGGCCGCGCCGGCCGGCGGGCCGAACCGGCCGAGGGCCCGGCCCGTGGGGGAGGGGGTGGGGTGCACGCGAGCACTCCTCATCTGCTGTCCGGCCGTCGCCGGCCTGTCGTTCATAAGTGAGGTCAATAATTGACGACGCTTATGAACAGGGTGTTGCAGCAGTACGAAACCTCCCGGGCCCACCCGGCCGCCGGAAGCCGATGGGGTACGTTCACCAGCGTGTCCCGCCCCGAACCCACCCCCGAAGCCATAGAGGTAGGCCGCGCGATCCGCGAGTGCCGCACGGCACGCCGGGTCTCCATGGCCGTACTGGCCGCCCGCTCGGGCCTCTCGCAGCCCTTCCTCAGCCAGCTCGAACGCGGACTGGCCACGCCCAGCCTCAGCTCGATCTACCGGATCGCCGAGGCCCTCGACGTGGCCCCCGGGACGTTCCTGCGGCCGCCGGGCCGGCCGGGCGTGGTCAGCCACGAGAGCGACCCGCAGGTCATCCGCGTCAGCGAGGCCGCCCGGCAGGTGGCACAGGTGCTCATCCCGGGCGGGCGCAGCGCGCTGATGGAGGCCTACGAGCACCACTTCGAGCCGGGGCAGGGCGAGCGCGGCTGGTTCGAGCACCCCGGCGAGGACTTCCTCTACGTCCTGGAAGGGGCGGTCGTCCTCGAAGTGCGCGGCGAGGAACCCCTGTTGCTGACCGCCGGCCGCAGCGCCCACCACCGCGGCGACCTGCCGCACCGCTGCGTGCTGGCCGGCGGGGGCACGGCGGCCGCCCGCACCCTGCTCGTCATCGCCACCCCGTGACCCCGTGACCCCGCGGACGGAACGGCGGTCTCCCCGATCGCTCAAGGCTTGTGCTGGAATGTCCCCGCACGGTCCGTACGCGGCAGAGGGTGGACACCATGCCTCTTGAAGGCGAATACGATCCGAGTCCGGCGCGCTGGGTGCGCGAACAGGTCGAGCTGTACGAGAGTTCGGGCGGCACGCAGGGCACGACGCTCTGGGACACCGGCCTGCCGGTCGTCATCGTCACGATGCGCGGCGCGAAGAGCGGCAGGATCCGCAAGATCCCGCTGATGCGCGTGGAGCACGAGGGGCGGTACGCGGCCGTGGCCTCCAAGGCCGGCTTCCCGCGCCACCCGGTCTGGTACTTCAACCTCAAGGCCCACCCGCGGGTCGACCTCCAGGACGGCCCCGAGCGCCGGGTCATGACGGCCCGTGAGATCGCCGGGGACGAGAAGGCCCGCTGGTGGCGGCGCGCGGTCGCCGCGTACCCGCCGTACGCCGAGTACCAGGAGAAGACCGACCGCGTGATCCCCGTCTTCGTACTCGAACCCGACCCCCGGCCGTGAACCGCGCCGCGCCGTGACGGGAGGTCAGGCGCCGCCCGCGGGGGCGTCCTCCGGCGCCGCGTAACAGCGTACGGAGACCAGCCGGTCCGGCGCCCAGCGCTGCTCGACGGTCGCCAGCAGGCTCCAGCCGAGGCGCTCGTACAGGGCGGCGGCCGCGGTGTCGGAGGCCACCACGTCGAGCACCGGGTGCAGCCCGGACTCCCGCGCCCCGCGCACGGCCCGCGCCATCAGCAGGGCGCCGATCCCGTGCCCGCGGGCGCCCGGCGCGACGAACAGCCGGCTGACGACGGCCGTGCCCGCCACGGGCAGCCCCGTCCGCCGGCTCCACAGCTCCGGCGCCGAGTCGCCCGGTCCGCTCCGGCACAGCCCGACGTGGCCGGCCACGCGGCCGTCCCGCTCCGCCACCCAGCTGCCGAGCAGCGCGGGCGGCGACAGCCAGTCGTGCGGCCGCTCGGGCCAGTCCACCGGGTAGCCGTCGCCGTGGTGGACCTCGGCGAGTGCGCGCACGCAGGCGCCGAGGTCCTCGGGTTCACGCGGCCGGACGTCCATCCGGTCATGCAACCACAGCGGGATCCGCCTCAGGACAGGCGGGTGACCCGGGCGCCGAACGAGGGCTCGACCAGGTCGCTCCCCACCGCGACGGGCACGGTCTTCGCACCGTCGCCGTCGCCCACGGTCAGCACCCCCACCTCCGTGCCCGCCTTGGCCTCGTGCGGCAGCGGCTTGGAGCCCTCGCCGAGGGAGAGCCGCAGCTGCTGGCCCGGTACGCCGATCACGGTGAGGTCCTTCACGGCGACGAGCGGGGTCGAGCCGCCGAGACCGTCGGACACGTGGCCCACCAGCTGCCCCTTGCGGATGACGGTGGCCGGGGCGAGGGCCTTGCGGACCGCCTCGATGACCTTGCGGCTGTTCTCCTTCACCAGCTCCAGGCTGTTCGCGCCGTCGGGGTCGGGGCCGTCCACGTGCTGGTCCATCATCGTGCCGAGGATCAGCGGGGTCTCGCCGCCGACCGTCTTGTACGCGGCCCACGACAGGGTGCCGCCCGCGGGGGTGCTCGATCCGGTCTTGATGCCGTTGATGTTCAGACCGGCGAGGAGCAGGCTGCCGTTGTTGTTGATGAGCGGCTTGGACAGCCCCTCGATCGGGGCGCTGGGCATCACCACGACCGTGCGGAAGGCGTCGTCCTTCATCACGGCCTCGGCGAGCTTCAGCTGGTCGACGGCCGTGCTGACGGTGCCGGAGTCCAGGCCGCTGGGGTCCGTGTACGTGGTGCTCGTCATGCCGAGCTCCTTCGCGGCGGCGTTCATCTTCGCGACGAACGCGGCCTCGTCGCCGCCGGTGTCCCAGCGGGCCAGCAGGCGGGCGATGTTGTTGCCGGACGGGATCATCAGCATCTTGATCATGTCCAGCTCGCTGAACTTCTGCCCGGCGGTGAGCCCCTCGATCCGGGACTCGCTGCCGGCGTTGCCCTCGGCCACCGCCTTGGCGTCGACCTCGATCTTCGGGCCCGGCTCGTTCTTGCGCAGCGGGTGGCCCTTGAGGATCACGTACGCCGTCATGATCTTCGCCACGCTGGCCGTCGGCACCGGCTTCTGCTCGCCGAAGGTGCCGATCGTGCCGGAGCCGGGGACGCGCACGGCCGCCTGGCCCTTGGCCGGCCAGGGGATGGAGACCGAGCCCTCGATGGTGTGCGTGCTCTGCGTGGTGGCGAACTGCGGGGCGGGGAGCGGGCGCAGCATCTGGGCCCCCGCGACGGCGGCGCCGAGCAGCAGCACGATCGGCGTCCACACCTTGACGCGGCGCGTGAGGGTGCGGCGCGGGGTCTCCGGCGGGGGAGCGGTGTTGGTCAGCTCGGCCAGCAGTTCGAGCGGCGGCAGCGGGGCCTCACGGGTGGGCTCCAGCACGGCCGGCGCCGGTCGCTGCGCGGGCTGCGGCTGCGGCTGGGGCTGCGGCTCCGTCTGCGGCTTCGGCTTCGACGGCCGGACGGCGTCGGGGTCCTTGAGCGCGACGAACTCGCTGGTCCGCTCGGGGTCGTGCGGTTGCGCTGCCGCGCCCTTGCCGGGGTTCGCGGCACGCGTACGCGGGTCCGGAGCCCCCTTGTCCGGGGCCTTCGCCCAGGAGGGGCGCGGGCGGTCGTCGTCAGCCGGGGTCTCCCGCACACGGGACCCGCCGCCGCCGGCGGCGGGGTCGGCCTGCTGCCCCGGGCGGCGGCCGGACTCCGGCTCGGCGGTGGTGCCGGCTTCCGCATCCGGGCCGGACCCGGCCGACGGACGTACGGCTTCCCGCTCGGCAGGGGCGCCGGTCCCGGACTCGGCGTCGGCGTCCTGGGCGCCGGGGCGCCGAGCAGGCGTGTCCGCTGCCGAGCCCCGCCCGGCGGGGGCGTCGCCCTCGGATTCCGCGTCGGAACCGGCCGCCTCGTCGGCAGGTTCACGCCCAACGGGGGCGTCGTCCTCCGCCCCGCGCCCGGCCGGGGCAGCGGCTTCCGGCTTGGGGGTGGCGCTCTTCGGCTGACGCTCGGCCGGGTCTTCGACCTCGGGCTGAGGGGTGGTCACGTCGCGCCTGGTCAGGGTGCGCGTGGGGGTGTCGGTTGCCGGTTCCGGGGCGGTGTCCTTCGGTTCACGCCCGGCCGGGGCGTCGGCCTCCGGCTTGGGGGCGGTCACCTCGCGCTTGGTCAGGGTGCGCGTGGGGGTGTCGGCTGCCGGCTCAGGGGCTGCGCTCTTCGGCTCGTCCCCGGCTGGGGCGTCGGATTCCGGTTCCGGGGCGGTGTCCTTCGGTTCACGCCCGGCCGGGGCGTCGGCCTCCGGCTTGGGGGCGGTCACCTCGCGCTTGGTCAGGGTGCGCGTG
>NZ_JBNNPF010000031.1:45879-104015 GCF_050275515.1 Streptomyces sp. NPDC004126
CGGGGTGTCGGCTGCCGGCTCAGGGGCTGCGCTCTTCGGCTCGTCCCCGGCCGGGGTGTCGGATTCCGGTTCTGGGGCGGTGTCCTTCGGTTCACGCCCGGCCGGGGCGTCGGATTCCGGATTCGGGGCGGTGTCCTTCGGTTCACGCCCGGCCAGGGCATCGGCCTCCGGTTCCGGGGCGGTGTCCTTCGGATCGTGCCCGGCCAGGGCTCCGGTGTCGGGGAGCGGTTCGCCCTCCTCCGGGTTCCGCCCGGCCTGCGCACCGTTCGCCACCGTTTCCGCCTTCATCCACGCCCCACCTTGCTGTTCACACCCGGGCTGCGCCGGTTCTCGCCGTCACGTCCGCGCGGCCGTAACCGGCGCGCCGATCACCTAGATGCCCGCCCCGGCCTCCGCGTTCCCGCCTCGGCGGGCTGTGACGGTTCGGTCATACTCCGCCGGTTTGACGAGCCCTCACTCAGTCTGCACTATTCCACTAACGTGTTAGTGGAATGAGGTGGAGGGATGGAGTTCCGAGTAGACCGGCGCAGCGGCGTCGCCACCTATCTGCAGCTCGTCACGCAGGTCAAACAGGCCCTGCGGCTGGGCGTGCTGGAACCGGGCGACCGGCTGCCGACGGCCCGGGAGGTGGTGGCGGCCACCGCCATCAACCCCAACACCGTCCTCAAGGCGTACCGCGAGCTCGAACGCGAAGGACTCGTCGAACCGCGCCCCGGCGCGGGGACGTTCGTCCGCCGCTCCCTCTCGCACCCCGGCGCGGCCCCCGACTCGCCGCTGCGCCTGGCCCTGGCCGCCTGGATGGCGCGGGCCCGCGAAGAGGGACTGGACCGCGAGGACATCACGGCGCTCATCGCGGCCGCCGTGGACGAAAGCTTCAACCCCTCCGGGCCCGGGCGGCCCGGACAGTCGAGAGAGGAAACGGCGTGAGCGATCCGACCCACGCGCCGGCACTACGGGCCACCCGGCTCGGGCGGGAGTTCGGCGGACACCGGGCCCTGCACGCGTGCGACGTCGAGCTGCCCGCGGGCCGCGTCACGGCCCTCGTCGGCCCCAACGGCGCCGGCAAGAGCACCCTGCTCCAGCTCGCCGCCGGCCTGCTGCGCCCGACCAGCGGGGAGATACGCGTCTTCGGTGAAGCCCCCGGCACCCCCGGGGCCCGCCGCCGCACCGCCTTCCTCGCGCAGGAGAAGCCGCTGCACGCGGGCTTCACCGTCGCCGACACCCTGCGCATGGGCCGCGCGCTCAACCGCGGCCGCTGGGACCAGGACGCCGCCGAGCAGCTGCTCACCGGTTCGGGCATCCGCCGCGAGGCCCGGGTCGGGTCCCTGTCCGGCGGCAACCGGACCCGGGTCGCGCTGGCCCTCGTACTCGGCAAGCGCGCCGACCTGCTGCTCCTGGACGAGCCGCTGGCCGACCTCGACCCGGTCGCCCGGCACGACGTGATGGCCCTGCTGATGACCGGGGCCGCCGAGCACGGCACCGGCATCGTGATGTCCTCGCACGTCCTGGCCGAACTGGAGGACGTCTGCGACCACGTGGTGCTCCTCAAGGACGGTGCCGCCCGGCTCTGCGGCGACGTCCAGGAGCTCCGCGAGGCCCACACCTGGATCACCGGCCGGGCCGACCCGGCCGAAGCCGACGGGCTGCCCCGCTCCATCGACCGCGGCGGCGTCGTGCACGCGGCGGTCGGCGGCCGGCAGGTCACCGCGCTCGTCCGTACGCCCCCGCCGGCCGACGACGGCCGCTGGATCACCGAGACCCCCTCCCTGGAAACCCTCTTGCTCGCCCACCTCCGCGCCCCCCGCCCCGCCGCCGACGAGGAGGCCGCCGCATGAAGGGCGTCCTGTGGCTGGCCTGGCGCCAGCAGCGCCTGATGATCCTGTCCGCGTTCGCCCTGCTGGCGCTCTGCGCGGCGTACGTGGCGTACCGGCGCTCCGAGATGGCGGAACTGATCGACGCCACCGGCTGGGTGCCCTGCCCCGGCTGGAACGGGGGCTGCGAGAGCCCCGCCACCTTCCAGATCATGCAGGGCAACTCCGACGGCATCCGCGCGCTCGGCGCCCTCGGCATCGCGGTCCCGGCGCTGATCGGCGTGTTCTGGGGCGCCCCGCTCATCGGCCGGGAGCTGGAGACGGGCACGTTCAAGCTGGCCCTCACCCAGGGCGTGGGCCCGCGCCGCTGGTTCGCGGCCCGGTTCGGCCTCGCGGCGCTGGTCGCCGTACTCGTCGCGGCCGTCGTCGGAGCGCTCGTCGCCTGGTGGTGGCTGCCCATCGCCAACACCCTCGACGGCCCCTACTGGCACGACGCCGCGGTCTACAACGCGACCGGCCCGGCCCCGCTGGCCTGCGCCCTGTTCGGCCTCGCCGCCGGCACCCTCGCGGGCCTCCTGGTGCGGCGGACGCTGCCCGCCATGGGTGCGGCCGTGGCCGCGATCGGCACCGCGATGGTGTTCGTGACGTTCTTCCGCACCTCGTGGATCGCCCCCGAGACCCGGATCACCCCCGGCGACACCCCGAAGCGGCTCGTCGGCAGTGCCTGGTCCACCGGGCAGTTCGGCTACATCACGCCCGACGGCCGCGAGTACCCGATCATGCGGTTCTGCCAGACGTCCGGCGACGAGATGCGGGCGTGCATGGCCGAGCACGGCTTCACCGGCCGCTACCACAAGGTCTATCCCAGCGGCGACTTCTGGACCTTCCAGTGGATCGACACCGCCCTCTACCTCGGGGCCGCCGCCGTACTCGTGGGCCTGACCCTCCTCGTGCTGCGCCGCCGCACGGCCTGACCGCCGCGCCCGCGACCGCCCCGCGCCCGACCACCGTTCCGTCCGCACTCCTGGGGGACCCCTCATGGCCACCAAGAAGAACCTCACCGCCAACCGGGCCGGCCTCGGCCACAAGGTCCGCTACGCGCTGGGCAACCCGACCCGCATCGCCCCGTACGTACGCCGTGCCGCGCGCGACCGCTGGCTGCGCCTCAAGCACCCCGACCACGTGGGCTACTACCGCGCCGTCATGGCCTCCGACACCGGCCGCAACCCGGAGGCCGCCGTCGGCAGCCAGACCCACGACCGCTGGCTGGCCCTCGGCAAGATGCAGTTCGACTACCTCATGGCGCACGGCCTCACCCCGCGCCACCGCATGCTCGACATCGGATGCGGCAACCTGCGCGCGGGCTGGCGGTTCATCGAGCACCTGGACACCGGCCACTACTACGGCATCGACATCTCGCCCGACATCCTCATAGCCGCCAAGGGGACGCTGGCCGGGCGCGGGTTGCAGGACAAGCTCCCGCACCTGACCATCACCCAGGACCTGACCCTGGACTTCCTGCCCGACCGGCACTTCGACGTGGTGCACGCGCACAGCGTGTTCTCCCACTCGCCGATCGGGATCATCGACGAGTGCCTCGCGCACGTGGAGCGCGTCCTCGCGCCCGGCGGCTGGTTCGACTTCACCTTCGACCGCACCGAGGGCACCGAACACCAGGTGCTGCGCGAGGACTTCTACTACCGCACCCAGACCCTCGTCGACCTCGCGGCCCGGCACGGGCTGAAGGCCCGCTTCATGGACGACTGGGAGGAGCTCGGCCACGGCCAGTCCAAGATCCGCGTCACCGCCGCCGGCTGACGGCGGCGGGTCGGGCCCGGGCGGCGAAGCAGGTGTGACGGCTTCCCGCCCGGGCCTCTTCGTGCTCAAATCTGCTTGGTACCGGACTACTTCGAGCAGGTTCCTTCAAATGGGCCGCCCGAGTCCGCTATCTTGCCGGGTGCATGCCAAGGCGGTGTGTCCGCGATCCGGACCGCACGAGGAGCTGCCCGATGAGTCCCACGAGACTGTCCCTGAGGCGCGACCGGCACGAACCCCCACCCGAGCACCGCCGCCGGGCCCGCCCCGGCCGCCACCGGGCCCGCCTCGCGGCCCTGCTCGCCGCCGCCCTCGCGACCGCCGGCCTCGCCGCGGCGGGGCCCGCCACCGCCCGCGCGGTGGCCGCCGCCCCGGCCGCCACCGCGGGGACGGCCACCGGCCTGACCCAGTCGGGCGGCACCTTCACCGTGAGCACCTCCAGCGGGGCCAAGGCCCGCGTGGTCGTCGCCCGCGCCGACGTCTTCCGCCTCTGGCTCTCGCCCGACGGGGCCTTCACCAACGACCCGGCCGGCTCCGACCTGGCCCAGACCACCGACTTCGGCCCCGTGAACGCGAACTGGACCGACGCGGGCGGCTACTTCCGGATCACCACCGGGGCGCTGTCCATCCGGGTCAACAAATCGCCCCTGCGGTTCTCCGTCTACCGCGCCGACGACACCACCCTCGTCTGGCAGGAGACCCAGCCCACCAGCTGGGGCGGCGGCAAGACCACCCAGTACCTGGCCCGCGGCGCCGACGAGCAGTTCTACGGCACCGGCCTGCGCCTCGGCGAGTGGGCGCTGCGCGACAAGACCGTGCCCGTGGCGGTCGACAACAAGTGGCGCGAGAACGACAACGCCAGCCCCGCCCCCTTCTACATGTCCACCAACGACTACGGCGTCATGCGCAACACCTGGGCCCCGGGCTCGTACGCCTTCAACGCCCCGACGGCCCTCACCCACGACGAGACCCGCTTCGACGCCTGGTACTTCACCGGCGACTCCCTCAAGTCCGTCCTCGACGCCTACACGGACGTCAGCGGCAAACCCTTCATGGCACCGATGTGGGGCTTCGAACTCGGCAACGCCGACTGCTTCAACGCCTCCAACCCCACGTACCAGGGCGACCACGACCGGCCGCGCCACCAGACCACCCCCGACGTGGCCGGCTACGCCGCCGACGCCCGCGCCGCCGACATGCCCTCGGGCTGGTTCCTGCCCAACGACGGCTACGGCTGCGGCTACACCGCACCCCTGAAGTCCACCGTCGACGCCCTGAAGGCCAAGGGCTTCCAGACCGGCCTGTGGACCTCCACCGGACTCGGCTCCATCGCCGACGAGGTGGGCAACGCGGGCAGCCGGGGCGTCAAGACCGACGTGGCCTGGATCGGCGGCGGCTACAAGACCGCCTTCCAGGGCGTCCAGCAGGCCGTGGACGGCATCGAGAAGAACTCCGACGCCCGCCGCTACGTGTGGACCGTCGACGGCTGGGCCGGCACCCAGCGCAACGCCGTCGTCTGGACCGGCGACACCTACGGCACCTGGGACGACATGCGCTGGCACGTCCCCGCCATCGCCGGCGCGGGCCTGTCCGGCCTCAACTACGCCTCCGGCGACATCGACGGCATCTTCGGCGGCAGCCCCAAGACGTACGCCCGCGACCTCCAGTGGAAGGCCTTCACCCCCGCCTTCATGACGATGTCCGGATGGGGCGCCGCCAACCCGTCGGCCGGCTACCAGGACAAGCAGCCCTGGCGCTTTGCGGAGCCCTACCTGTCCGTCAACCGCAAGTACCTCCAGCTGAAGATGCGGCTGATGCCCTACCTGTACACGATGAGCCGCACCGCCCACGAGACGGGCGTCCCCAGCACCCGCGCGATGGTCCTGGAGTACCCCGACGACCCGGTCGCCCGCGGGAACCTCACCAGCGGCCAGTTCATGGCCGGGGACTCCTTCCTCGTCGCGCCGGTCGTCTCCGACACCTCCGTCCGCGACGGCATCTACCTGCCCGCCGGGACCTGGACGGACTACTGGAGCGGGAAGACGTACGCGGGCCCCGGCTGGCTGAACGGCTACCGGGCACCCCTGGACACCCTGCCGCTGTTCGTCAAGGGCGGGGCGGTCGTGCCGATGTGGCCGCAGATGAACTACTCCGGCGAGAAGCCCGTCGACACCCTCACCTACGACATCCACCCGCGCGGCACCTCCTCCTTCAGCCTCTACGAGGACGACGGCCGCACCCGCGCCCACGCCTCCGGCGCCTTCGCCCGCCAGCGCGTCGACGTCAGCGCCCCGACGGCCGGCTCCGGCACCGTGACCGTCTCCGTCGGCGCCCCCACCGGCAGCTACGCCGGCCAGCGGGCCTCGCGCGGCTACGAGTTCACCCTCCACGTGGCCTCCGCCCCCACCGCCCTGACGGCGGACGGCGCCGCGCTGCCCCGCCTCGCCGACAAGGCCGCCTACGACGCGGCCGCCACCGGCTGGTTCTTCGACCCCGCCGACCGCGCGGGCGTCCTGTGGGTCAAGACCGGTACGAAGACGGGCGCGTTCGGCGTCACCGCCACCGGAACCTCCGTCCCGGCCGCCGAGGCGATCCCGGTCACCTCCTCGCCCGTCTCCCAGTCGGCCTGGACCCTGGTCTCCGCCGACAGCCAGGAGACCGCCGCCGAGAACGGGGCCGCGGCCAACGCCTTCGACGGCGATCCCGCCACCCTCTGGCACACCGCATGGTCCTCCGGCAAGGCGGCGGCCCTGCCGCACGAGATCCGGATCGACCTCGGCGCCCGCTACAGCGTCGACGGCCTCGGCTACCTGCCCCGCCAGGACGGCGGGGCCAACGGCCGGATCGGCGGCTACGAGGTCTACGTGTCCGACACCACCGCCGACTGGGGGACCCCCGCCGCCACCGGAACCTTCGCCGATACCGCGGCGGCCAAGACCGTCACCCTCGCCCCCCGGACCGGCCGCTACCTCCGGCTGCGGGCCCTGACCGAAGCGGGCGGGCGCGGCCCCTGGACCAGCGCCGCCGAAATCACCCTCACCGGCCGCCCGGCACCGCTCCCCGCGGACGCCACCCTCGTCAACGCGGCCTCCGCGCGCTGCCTGGACCTGCCGCACAGCGACACCACACCGGGCACCGCACCCACCCTGTACACCTGCCACGGAGGCCCGAACCAGCGCTGGACCCTCCAGGACGACGGCCGCCTCACCGGCCTGGGCGGGGTCTGCCTCGACGCCGCGGACCCGGCGAAGGTGACGGTGCGGGCCTGCGCCGCCGGGCCCGCCCAGACCTGGCAGCCCGGCCCGGACGGCAGCCTGCGCAGCGCCGGCCAGTGCCTCACCCCGGCGGGATCCGGCACCGCCAACGGCACCGGACTCACCCGGGCCGCCTGTACCGGCGCCGCCGCGCAGCGCTGGACCTTCACCCCCTGACCGCGGGTCCGGCCCGGCCCCCCACGCCGGGCCGGACCCGCCTGCGGCCTAAGCCGGTTCCGGTGCCGGTTCGGGTTCCGGCGCGGCCTTCCGGGCCCGGCCCGGGAGCAGCGGGGCCGCCGCCAGGCCGAGCGCGGCCAGTGCCGCCAGGGCCGCCAGCGGCGGGCCCGCCGCTCCCGCGGCGCCGGCGCCGGCCCCGGCGCCCGCCGCCACGGCGATCCCCAGGCTCGGGCCCACGTTCATCGCGGTCTGCTTGAGCCCGCCCACCACCCCCGCGTACCCGGCGGGGGCTTCGCCGACCACTGTCCCGGTGGCGGTGACCATCACCGCCGCGAACCCTGCCCCCAGCACCCCGAACGCCACACCGCCGCCCCCGCCCAGCCCGGCGATCCCCAGCACCACCAGCGCCGTCCCCGCCAGCGCCGTCAGCCGGGGCCCGTACCGGCGCAGCGCGGCCGCCGCGACCGGCGCCCCGGCCACCATCAGCGCCGTCAGCGGCAGCACCCTGATCCCGGTGGCGAGCGGGCTGAGGCCCCGTACGTCCTGGAGCAGGAACGTTGCCGTGAACAGCGCCCCGGACATCCCGGCCGACACCGCCAGCAGCAGCGCCACCGCCGCCGCCACGGGCCGCGACCGGGCCACCGCCGCCGGTACGAGGGGGAGTTCCGCCCGCCGCTCACCCCGTACGAACAGTGCCCCGAGCCCGGCCGCCGCCGCGAACCCGAGCAGCACCGGCGCGGCCGTCCACCCGTCCTGCGGTACGCCGGCCAGCGCGTGCACGGCCGCCGCCAGGGCGGCGGCGAGCAGCACCGGACCGGCCGGCCCCAGCCGCCCGGGCTCCGGCGGCTCCGGCGCGGGCACCCGTACGGCGAGCGCGAGGGCGGCGATCAGCAGCGCGGCCGGCACGTTGAGCAGGAACACCGCCCGCCAGTCCAGCAGCGCCACCAGCGCCCCGCCCACCAGCGGCCCCGCCGCCGCGGCCGCCCCGATCGCGGCGGTCCGCACCGCCACCGCCCGGCCGAGGCGTTCCGGCGGGTACGCCAGCCGGAGCAGGGCCAGCGTCGCCGGCTGCAACAGCGCCCCGAACACCCCCTGCACGGCGCGCAGCGCGATCACCCAGCCGACCCCGGGCGCCAGCGCGATCCCCGCCGACGCCGCGGCGAAGCCGAGCACCCCCGTCACCAGCAGCCGGGTGTGGCCGTAGCGGTCCCCGAGACGCCCGGCGACGACCAGGAACGCGGCGACGGCGAGCAGGTAGGCCGTGCTCGTCCACTGGACCTGCGCGACCCCGGCCCCCAGATCGCGGCGCAGGGCCGGCTGCACCACGACGAGCACCGTACCGTCGAGCGCGACGAGCATCGCCCCGGCCGCGCCGGCCAGCAGCGCCATCCGCTCCCTCATGCGGGCCCCGCCCCCAGGTGCGCGTCCACGACGGCGTCCACCAACGCGGCCAGCCGCCGCCCTGCCGCGTCGTCCGCGCCGGTGCCGGTGCCGTTGCCGGTGTCGGCGCCGATGACCAGCGGCAGACTGCCGTAGCCCCACAGCTGCGCCACCCCGTGCAGCCCCGCCCACAGCGCGGCCGCGGTCACCTCCGGCTCCGCCGCCCCGCAGGCGCCGACCAGCCCGGTCAGCAGCCCGAACAGCGGCAGGGTCTGTTCCCGCAGCCGGGGGCCGCCCGAGGGCTCCTGGCCGCTGCTGTCCAGCAGGTCGTGCCGGAACATCAGCTCGAACATGCCGGGCTGCTCCAGCGCGTAGCCCACGTACGCCCGTCCGAGCGCCCGCACGTGCTCCCGGGGTGCGGGGCGCTCGGCCCCGGCGGCGAGGAAGCGGGTGCCGAGGTCGCCGAAGCCGCGCCGCGCGATGGCCGACAGCAGGGACTGGTGGGTGGGGAAGTAGCGCCGGGGAGCGCCGTGGGAGACCTCGGCGCGGCGGGCGATCTCCCGCAGGCCGAGGGAGCCGGTCCCTTCGGTCCTGACCAGTTCCACCCCGACGTCGATCAGCCGCTCGCGCAGCGGCGCATCCGGTTCCATCGTCATGGACAGTGTCTACCAGGCTTCGTAGACACTGTCTACCCGATCCTCCGGGGCGGCGTCGTCCACGAGAAGAACGGCCGCCACGAGGACGAGCCCGCCTTCGTCCGGCTGACCGAGACCTACTGCTCCGACCCGCACATGTGATCATCTCCGGATGACCACTGAAACGACCACCGCGGCCGAGTCCGGAACATGGACCCTCGGCGACCTGAAGGTCAACCGCATCGGCTTCGGCGCCATGCGCCTGCCGCAGAACGGTGCGGCCCTCCAGGCGGCCGCCGCCTCCGGTGACCGGGACCGGGCGATCGCCGTCCTGCGCCGTGCCGTCGACCTCGGCGTGAACCACATCGACACCGCCGCCTTCTACTTCTCCCCGCTCCGCTCCGCCAACGAGCTCATCAACAGCGCCCTCGGCGGCCCCTACCCCGACGACCTCGTCATCGCCACCAAGGTCGGCCCCGCCCGGGACGCCTCCGGCGAGTGGACCGCCCACGCGGGGCCGGGGCAGCTGCGCGGGCAGGTGGAGGAGAACCTGCGCCAGCTCGGCCGCGACCACCTCGACGTCGTCAACCTGCGCGTCCTCGGCACCGACTCCGTCGCCGAGCGCTTCGGCGTCCTCGCCGAGCTCCGCGAGGCCGGGCTCATACGCCACCTCGGCGTCTCCAACGTCACCCCCGAACAGCTCGCCGAGGCCCGGACCATCGCGCCGGTCGTCTGCGTGCAGAACATGTACGGCATCGGCGTGCGGCCCGAGTACGACGCCTTCGTACGCTCCTGCGGCGAGCAGGGCATCGCCTTCGTGCCGTTCTTCGCGATCGCCGCCGCCGGCCGCGAGCAGGGCGCGGCCGGCGCCGAGAGCGAAGAACTGCTGACGGTCGCCCGCGCCCACGGGGCCAGCCCCGCGCAGGTCCGCCTCGCCTGGACCCTCCACCGCGGACCCCACGTCCTGGCCATCCCCGGCACCGGCAACCCGGATCACCTCGCCGACAACGTCGCCGCCGGCGCCCTGCGCCTCACCGACGAGGACCTGGCCCTCCTCGAAGGCCTCCACCACCGGGCCGCCGAGTAGCCCGACGGACGCGGGGCGGGCCGGGGGAGCCGCCGGCCCGCCCCGCGTCCGGCACAATCGGCGGATGAGCGAACAGACCCCCGCCGGCGCCGCCGGCCCGCACGACCACGACCCCTACCTGTGGCTGGAGGACGTGGAAGGAGAGGCCGCGCTCTCCTGGGTCCGTGAGCGCAACGCCGAGACCGTCGCCGCACTGACCACCGACCCCGGCTTCAAGGTGCTGGAGCGCGAGGTGCGCGAGGTCCTCGACGACGACGGCCGCATCCCGTACGTGACCCGGCGCGGCCGCCACCTCTACAACTTCTGGCAGGACGCCGGCCGGCTGCGCGGCGTGTGGCGGCGCACCACCCTGGAGGAGTACCGCACCGAGCACCCCGCATGGGAGACCCTCCTGGACCTCGACGCCCTCGCCGACGCCGAGGGCGAGAAGTGGGCCTGGGCCGGCAGCACCGTCCTCGGCCCCGCACACCGCCACGCCCTGGTCATGCTCTCCCGCGACGGCGCCGACGCCTGCGTGGTGCGCGAGTTCGACCTGCACGCCATGGAGTTCGTCGAGGGCGGCTTCGCCGTCGAGGAGGCCAAGACCCGCGTCGACTGGATCGACGCCGACCACCTCTGGATCGGCACCGACTTCGGCCCCGGCTCCATGTCCCCCTCCGGCTACCCCCTCCAGGTCCGCCGCTGGCGCCGCGGCACCCCCCTCGCCGAGGCCGAGAAGGTCTACGAGGGCCGGCCCGGGGACCTGTCCGCCAGCGGCTGGCACGACGACACCCCCGGCTTCGAACGGGACTTCGTGCACCGGCAGATCGACTTCTGGAACGGCGAGCTGTTCCTGCTGCCCGAGGACCCCGCCGCCGCACCCGAGAAGATCGACGTACCGGACGACGCCGGCGCCGGCGTCCACCGCCAGTGGCTGACCGTCCAGCCGCGCACCCCCTGGCTCGGCCACCCCGCCGGCAGCCTGCTCGTCTTCGACTTCGAGGACTTCCGGGCCGGCGGCCGCGAGCCCGAGGTGCTGTTCACCCCCGACGAGCGCACCGCCCTCGCCGGCTACAGCTGGACCCGCAACCACCTCCTGCTGACCACCCAGGCCGACGTCTCCTCCCGCCTGGAACTCCTCACCCCCGGCCCGGACGGCTGGACCCGCGCCCCGCTGGACGGCGTACCCCCGCTGTCCACCGCCTCCGCGTGGGGCACCGACCCCGACGAGAGCGACGAGTACTTCCTCGACGTCACCGGCTTCCTCCAGCCCTCCACCCTCTCCCGCGGCGAGGCCGGGACCGCCGGAACCGAGGTGCTGCGGCAGGCTCCCGCCCTCTTCGACACCGCCGGGCTCCGCGTGAGCCAGTACTTCGCCGCCTCCCCCGACGGCACCCGGGTCCCGTACTTCGTCGTCGGCCCCGAGGACCGGCCCGGCCCCGGCCCCACTCTGCTCTACGGCTACGGCGGATTCGAGATCTCCATGGTCCCCGGCTACAGCGCCGTCACCGGCCGGACCTGGCTCGCGCGCGGGGGCACGTACGTCCTCGCCGGCATCCGGGGCGGCCGCGAGTACGGGCCCGCCTGGCACCAGGCCGCCCTCGGCGCCAACCGGGTCCGCGCCTTCGAGGACTTCGCCGCCGTCGCCCGCGACCTCACCGCGCGCGGCATCACCACCCCCGCCCAGCTCGGCATCGAGGGCGGCAGCAACGGCGGCCTCCTGATGGGCGCGGTGCTCACCCGCGACCCCGGCCTGTTCGGCGCCGTGGTCTCGCACGTGCCGCTGCTGGACATGCTCCGCTTCCACAAGCTCCTCGCCGGAGCCAGCTGGACCGCCGAGTACGGCAACCCCGACGACCCCGCCGACCGGCCCCACCTGGAGCGGATCTCCCCGTACCACCGGATGACCGCCGACGGCCCCGCCTACCCGCCGCTGCTCCTGCTCACCTCCACCCGGGACGACCGAGTCCACCCCGGCCACGCCCGCAAGGCCGCCGCCCGGCTGCGCGAACTGGGCCACCCCGTCCTCTTCCACGAGCACATCGGCGGCGGCCACGCCGGCGCCACCGACCACCGGCAGACGGCCTTCAACGAGGCCCTCGTCACCGCCTTCCTCTGGGAGCGGCTCACCCCCGCGAGGTGACCTCCGGCGCGCTCCACCGGCCCCGCCGCGCCGGGGCTGGTGGAATGGACCGACCGGCGGCCCGCAGGGGGCCGCCCGCCGGTCGGAGGAGACGTGTCGGACCGCGACGGCCGCGCACCGGACCCGGACGGGGCCCTGGAGGCCATCGGCACCACCGACGACGAGCGCACCACCTGCCGGGAACTGGCCGCCTTCCTCTTCCGCACCCTGTGCGACGCGGCGGCCGTCGACCTGACCGCCGACGGCCGCACCGAACGGGTGGCCGCCGCCGGGGCCACCGGTCTGCTGCGCGCCCCCGGCCCCGCGGTACGGCCCGCGGTCGTCGCCCTGGACGGCGGCCACCCGCTGCGCAGCTGGACGCTGCGGCCCGGCGGCCCCGCCGTGCACGGCCTCTCCGTCGAGCTGGCCCGGCACGGGACCTCGTACGGCACCGTCCTCGCGGTCCGCACCGGCACGGCCTTCACCGACCGGGAGGCCGCCGCCCTGCACTTCGCCGCACGCGTCGCCGCCCTGCACATCCGGCACGCCAGGCGGCTCGCCGCGACCGAGTCCGTCGCCCTCGACCTCCAGCGGGCCCTCGTCGCCGACCCCGGCCGGCCCCACCCGAACCTGCTGGTCGCCGGCCGCTACCTGCCGGTCGGGCCGAGCGCCCTGGTCGGCGGCGACTGGTTCGAGACCGTCCGGCTGCACTTCGGGCGGACCCTGCTGGTGGTGGGCGACGTCATGGGGCACGGCCTGCACGCCGCCGTGGACATGAACGCCTACCGCTCCACCCTGCGCGAGGTCGCCTCCACCGAGCTCGCCCCGCACCGGGTGCTGCGCCAGCTCGACGCCCTCGTCGCCGACGACGCCGCCCGGCGCGCCGCCACCTGCCTGCTCGTCCGCGTCGATCCGGCGCGCGGCACCGCCCTGTACGCCAGCGCCGGCCACCTGCCGCCCGCCGTGTTCGCGGCGGACGGCACCGGCCGGCTGCTCGACGTGCCGGTGGGGCCGCCGCTGGGCACCGGACTGGGCGGGTACGAGTCGGCGGCCCACCCCCTGGGACCCGGGGACACCCTGGTCCTCTACACCGACGGGCTGGTCGAGCGGCGGGGCGAGGACATCGACCGCTCCCTGGCCCGGCTCACCGCGCTGCGGCTGCCGGCCTGCGCGACGGCCGAGGAGGCCGTGGACGCCGTGGTCGCGGGCCTCGACGCCCGGCACGCCGAGGACGACGTGGCCGTGCTCGCCGCCCGGATCCGCTCGCGGAGCGCGCCCGGGTGAGGGCCCGGCGCGCTCAGCCGAGGGCGCGGGCGACGAGGAGGGCGACGTCGTCGTGGGTGTCGGGGCGGCGCAGCGCCGACAGCAGCAGGTCGCAGGTCTCCTCGATGGGGCGGTGGGGGCCGGCGAGGAGGTCGGTCAGGGTCAGCAGGCGGGCGTCGATGTCCTGGTCGCGGGTCTCGACCAGCCCGTCGGTGTAGAGCACCAGCTCGTCACCCTCGCCGACGGTGACGGCGGTGTTCTCGAAGGGGACGCCGCCGACGCCCAGCGGCACCGCCGTCGGCAGCCGCAGCAGCCGGGGCGGGCGCCCGGCGCGCAGGTGCACGGGCGGCAGGTGGCCCGCGGTGGAGATGTGGCACAGCCGGCTGTGGGGGTCGTAGACGGCGTAGACGCAGGTGGCCATGGCCTCGCCGAGGTCGCCGGTCGCCGCGTCGAGGTGGGTGAGCACCGTGGCCGGGTCGAGGCCGAGGCGGCCCAGCGCGCGGGCGGTGGCGCGCAGCTGGCCCATGGTCGCCGCCGCGTTGATGCCGCTGCCCATGACGTCGCCGACGACCAGCGCGGTGCGGTCCCCGGTGAGCGGGATGACGTCGAACCAGTCGCCGCCGGTCTCGTCGGCCGCGCCGGCGGGCTGGTAGCGGTAGGCGATGTCCAGGCCGGGGGCCGCCGGCGGGTGCTGGGGCAGCAGGTGGCGCTGGAGGGCGAGGGCCGCGTGGCGCTGGCGCTGGTACCAGCGGGCGTTGTCGATGGACACGGCCGCGTGGGCGGCGAGTTCGGAGGCCAGGAGCACGTCGTCGGGGCCGAACGGCACCGGGTTGCGGGCCCGCTTGAGGTCGAGGGTGCCCAGGACCTGGCCGCGGGCGATCAGCGGCACCGCCAGGTACGAGTGCACCCCCGCCTCGCCCAGCAGCCGGGCGGCGGCCTCGTCGCGGGCGATGCGGGGAAGGTCCTCGGGCCGTACGTGCGGGACGAGTTCCGGCCGCGCGGTACGGGCGCAGCGGGCCACCAGCCGCTCGGGGCGGTACGAGGCCACGTCGCCCACGGGGTCGGCCGCCGCCTCGGCGGGGGTCCGGTACGCCGACTTCACCGCGAGCGCGCGGAAGCGTACGGCCTGCTCGTCGGCGGCCTCGCCCGGCCGGGGTCCGGTCAGCACGGTGTCGAGGACGTCCACGGCGGCGATGTCGGCGATCTCCGGGACGGCGACGTCGGCCAGCTCCCGGGCGGTGATGTCCAGGTCCAGGGTGGTGCCGATGCGCACGGAGGCGTCGGCGATCAGGGCCAGGCGGCGGCGGGCGTGGGCGGCCGAGACGGCCGCGCGGTGCTGTTCGGTCACGTCCACGACCGAGACCGCGACGCCGATCACCCGGGCGGCCTGGTCCTCCAGCCGGTAGATCGACACCAGCCAGGCCCGTTCACCGGAGTCCTCGGAGATCTGGCCGGTGGTGAAGTGGTCCAGCACGGGTACGCCGGTCGCCATGACCTCCCGCATGCCGGTCTCGACCGCCGTCGAGTCCAGGAACGGCAGGACGTCGGCGATCCGGTACCCGATGTGCTGTTCGGACGGCACCCCGTTGATGCGTTCCAGGGCCGGGTTGACCAGCACGTACCGCAGATCGGTGTCGAGGACGGCCAGCCCGATGGGGGACTGGTCGACCATGCGCAGGGACAGGGCCAGGTCCCGTTCGACCCGGCGCAGGGTGGCCTGCTCCGAGGCCAGGCCCAGGGCGTAGAGCCGGCCGTTGGCGGCCTGGAGGCGCATGTTGCGGAACTCCACGAGGACCGTGTGGCCGTCCCGGTGGCGCACGGGGAAGGAGCCCGCCCACGCCCCCTGGCCCCACATCACGCGGGCGAACAGTTCCAGGACCTCCTCGCGGTCCCGCTCGTCCACCAGCAGCGTCGCCGCGTACTGTCCGAGGGCCTCCTCCGCCGGGTAGCCGAAGAGGGTCTCGGCCTGCGGGCTCCACAGGCTGATGCGGCCCTCGGCGTCCAGGACCACGGCGGCCACCCCGAGCACGTCGAGCAGGCCGCCCGCCGCCGGAGATCCCGCTCCGGGGCCGCCGGACGGCGGTCCGGGCTGCGCATCGGCCATCACCGGCGCCTCCTCACCCGGGCGGACTCCCCACCATGCTCATGCCCCGCCGCGGTCCCGGCGACCCGGTCGGGGCCATCGGGTGGTGCCCCCTGACGCGGCACGGCACCGCCGTCCGGTGCGGACGGCGGTGCCGTGCCGGCGGGTGCGGGCCGGTCAGTGGAAGAGCATGGACGCGCCGCCGGCCTCCGTGGTCACGGATCCCGGGCACAGGAAGCTGCCCGAGGTCTTGGTGGCGGTGAAGGCGCGGTTGACGTACTTCCCGGTCGCCGCGTCGCGGTCCCACAGGATGTTGGTGGCCCTGTAGCGGCAGGAGATGAAGCTCTGCTGGCCGGTGATGTCGATCAGGTCGGTGAGGGCGTTGGCCCCGGTGGAGCCGAAGGTGAACGACGGGTTGTTGTTGAGGGTGGCGGTGATGCCGCCGCCGCAGGCGAGGTTCCCGCCGGGCTTGTTGATGCTGGTGCGGTCGACGGTGAGGGCGTTGGGGGGATTGGCGCTGGTGCGGGCGTTGGTCCAGGTGCAGGTGTTGCCCGCTACGACGATGACGCCGTCGACCTTCTGGTCGGCGGTGGTGCCGAACGCGGCGGCGCTCGTGACACTGCCGGCCGTGGCCGCGAGGGCCAGTGCGGCGACGGCGAGCTTCGCACGGTGCATCATGTCGCTCCTCTGTGACACGTCCTTGTGGGGGTGTGGTGCGAGGGCGGTGCGGAGTGCGCCACGGAATGTGTCACAGCCGTCTTGAAATGTCATGCACGTGTCATGCATTGGCCGGAATGAGGCCCCGGGGGCGAGGCCCCGGAACGACGCCCCGGAAGGCCCTGAACAGGGGGAGGAGGGCGGTGTCAGGGGACGTCGGTGTCCGTCGGCCCGGCCTCGTACACGTGCGGGGCGTCGCCCTGCCACTCGATCAGCGCAGGCCCGCCGCCGAGCACCACCTCGTCGGGGTCCGGGACCTCCGCGCGCCGCAGGAACTCGATCACGTCCGCGTCGGCGTGCGCCGTGCCGAGGGCCGCGTCCCGGTCCCGGACGCGCAGGGTGACCCGGCGGCCGCCCGAGGGGGAGATGCGGTGGACGACGATCGGCGCGTGCTCCATGCCTCCACCCTGGAGCCGCTCCGCCGCCGGCGCATCCGGGCACGGACGACCGCCCCGGCGGTACCCCGGTGTACTACGAGGGGAGTACGCCGGGAACGCTACGCAGGGGTGACGCCGGTGACGGGGGAGCCGGTCTAGCGTGACGGTATGGAAACGCTGAGCGGACGCCCGGACCCCCCGTGGCGGTGGCGGCACTGGGTGGAGCGGACCGGGCGGGGACCGGCCTGGCGGTCCGCGCTGCTCGTCGCCGTCGTCCAGCAGGTCGGCTCCGGCTGGGCCGCGCAGGTGCAGAGCGGGCGGGTGGAGCTGGACTGGGCCGCGCGGATCCTGCTGCTGCTCGGGCCCGCCCTGCTCGTGGTGCGGCACCGGCATCCGGTGGCCGTGGTCTACGGGGTCAGCGCCGTCACCCTGGTCTACATCGGGGCCGGCTTCCCGTACGGCCCCGTCTTCGCGAGCCTGGCCGTGGCCTGCCTGGCGGCCGTGGTGGCCGGGCGGAGCAGAGCGGCCTGGGGAGCGGCCGCCCTGCTCTGGACCGGGCACCTGCTCATCGGCCACTGGCTCTACCGGTGGCTGCCGCCCGCCGGTGACGGCCCGGCCCCCTGGACCCGGGAGCTGGGCGCCACCGCCTGGGTGCTCGCGGTGCTCGCCGTCTGCGAACTGGTCCGGGCCCGCCGCGAGCAGTGGGCCCGCGAACGGGCCGAGCGGACGGCCGCCGCCCGGCGCCGGGCCGACGAGGAACGGCTGCGCATGGCCCGCGAACTGCACGACGTACTGGCCCACAGCATCTCCGTCATCAACGTCCAGGCGGGCGTGGGGCTCGCCCTCCTCGACAGCGACCCCGAGCAGGCCCGTGCCGCGCTCACCACCATCAAGGCGGCGGGCAGGGAAGCCCTCGGCGAGGTCCGCCAGGTCCTCGACACCCTGCGCACCCCCGGCGCGGCCCCCCGCGCCCCCGCCCCGGGCCTCGACCGCCTCCCCGAGCTCGTCGAACAGGCGGCCGCCACCGGGCTCACCGTGGACACCGCCGCCGAAGGACGGGCCCGGGGCCTGCCGCCCGGCGCCGACCTGGCCGCCTTCCGCATCCTCCAGGAGGCCCTCACCAACGTCGTACGGCACTCCGGTTCGCGCACCGCCCGCATCCGGCTGCGCTGGCGGCCCGACGCCCTCGAACTGCGCGTCGACGACGACGGCCCGGCCACCGGCGGCCCCGCCGGCGGCAGCGGCAACGGCCTCGCCGGAATGCGCGAGCGGGCCGCCGCGCTCGGCGGCACCATCGAGGCGGGCCCGCGCCCCGACGGCGGCTTCCGGGTGACCGCCACCCTCCCGCTGCGCCCCGCCGACCCGGCGGAGCCCGCCCCGCCCCGGGAGGCCCCGTGATCCGCGTCCTGCTCGCCGACGACCAGCTCCTCGTACGGGCCGGCTTCCGCGCCCTCCTCGCCGCACAGCCCGACATCGAGGTGGCCGGCGAGGCCGCCGACGGGGCGCAGGCCGTCCGCCTCGCCCGCGAACTGCGCCCCGACGTCGTCCTGATGGACATCCGCATGCCGCTCCTCGACGGCCTCGCCGCCACCCGCGCGATCAGCGCCGACCAGCAGCTGGCCGACGTCCGGGTGGTCATGCTGACCACCTTCGAGCTCGACGAGTACGTCTTCGAGGCGATCCGCGCCGGAGCCTCCGGCTTCCTGGTCAAGGACACCGAACCGGAGGAACTGCTGCGCGCGGTACGGGCCGTGGTCGCGGGGGACGCGCTGCTCTCGCCCGGGGTCACCCGCCGCCTGATCGCGGAGTTCGCCGCCCGCTCCCGCCGCCCGGCCCCCGCCGAGGGTCTGGAGCGGCTCACCGACCGCGAGCGCGAGGTCATGGCCCTGGTCGGCACGGGCCTGTCCAACGAGGAGATCGCCCGCCGCCTGGTCGTCAGCCCCCTCACCGCGAAGACGCACGTCAGCCGGACGATGGTCAAACTCGGCGCCCGCGACCGCGCCCAGCTCGTCGTCCTCGCCTACGAGAGCGGCCTGGTACGCCCCGGCTGGCTCGGCTGAACCCCGCACCCCGCCCGGGCTGCTCCCACGGGAGTACCCGCGGAGCAGCCGGCCGTACGACGACCCGGAACCCCTCCCGGAGCCAGGCTCGGAGCAGCAACGAGAAGCCCACCCTCCGAGGAGCTGAACCGAGATGGACACCCTCACCACCCCCACCACCCTCGCCTTCGACGGGCCCGGCCCGTGGATCCTCTTCCTCCCCCTGATCTGGGCGGCGGTCGTGCTCACGGTCGTCACCGTGCTGCGCCGCACCGTCTGGCGCGGGGGCCGCCCCGGTCCCCGGCAGTCCGACCGGGGAGCCGTCCAAGGGGCGCACTCGCCGCTCGCGGTCCTCGGACGCCGCTTCGCCTCCGGCGAGATCGACGAGGACGAGTACTGGCGCCGGCTGTCCGTCCTGGACGAGCAGTTCGGCCGCTCCCTCAAGGACGGCACCGTCTGAGCCCCCGTCACCAGCCCCGCCACCGGGGTCCGTAGAGTGATCACGAGACCGTCGCGCCGGGGGTGGGCCGTCACCCCCGGGATCCGACCAGGGGGAGACCGACGATGGAACGGACCGGAGCAGTGGAGATCACCTCCGAGGCAGAACTGCGCGAACTCCTCGGGCCGGTGGCGCCCGTGGCAGCCCGCAAGGGGCGGCGTTCCCTGCACGAACACCACCGGCAGTGGATCGCCCGTTCCCCGCTCTGCCTGATCGGCACCTCCGCCGCCGACGGAAGCTGCGACGTCTCCCCGAAGGGCGACCCGCCCGGCTTCGCCAAGGTCCTCGACGACACCACCCTCGTGATCCCCGACCGCCCCGGCAACCGCCGCGCGGACAGCTACCGCAACATCCTCGCCAACCCGCACGTCGGGCTGCTCTTCCTGGTCCCCGGCCGGGGCGACACCCTCCGCGTCAACGGCCGGGCCCGGCTGCTGCGCGACGCCCCCTTCTTCGACACGATGACCGTCAAGGGCCACCGGCCCGCGCTCGCCCTCGTCGTGGAGACCGAGGAGATCTACTTCCACTGCTCCCGCGCCTTCCTGCGCTCGGGCCTGTGGCAGACGGACACCTGGGACCCCGAGGCCGCGCCCTCCCGGGCGAGCATCTCCAAGGCGCTGGAGAAGCCCGAGAAGTCGCTGGAGGAGCTGGAGCGCTACTACGGCCCGCAGTACGGCCAGAACGACCTGTACACCTGACACACCGGGCCCCGGGAGGCGCCCCGGGGCCCGACCGCGTGGCAGGCTGGAGAGCATGTGCGGCCGATACGTCTCCACCCGCGGCCCCGAGGACCTGTCGGGGCTCTTCCAGGTCCCCGGTCCCGCCCCCGACCTGGTGCTGCCGCCCAGCTGGAACGTCGCCCCGACGGATCCGGTGTGGGCGGTGCTGGAGCGCGCCGACCGGGACAGCGGGGTCCTGGAACGGCAGCTGCGGGCACTGCGGTGGGGGCTGGTGCCGTCCTGGTCGAAGGGACCGGGCGGCGCGGCCAGGATGATCAACGCCAGGGTCGAGACGGTGGGGGAGAAGCCCGCCTACCGCCGGGCCTTCGCCAAGCGCCGCTGCCTGTTGCCCGCCGACGGCTTCTACGAATGGGAGGCCGTCCCCGCCGCCGGGTCCGCGAAGGCGTACAAGCAGCCCTGGTTCATCAGCCCCGAGGACGGCACGGTGATGGCGATGGCGGGCCTGTACGAGTTCTGGCGCGACCCCGCCGTCACCGACGCGGACGACCCGGCCGCCTGGTGGGCGACCTGCACCGTGATCACCACCGAGGCCACCGACGCCGCCGGCCGCGTCCACCCCCGGATGCCCCTGGCCCTCGCCCCGGCCGACTACGACGCCTGGCTCGACCCCGGGCACCAGGACCCCGACGCCCTGCGCGCCCTCCTCGCCACCCCCGCCGGAGGCCGCCTGACGGCCCGCGCGGTGAACACGGCGGTCAACAACGTGCGCAACAACGGCCCCGAGCTCCTCGAAGACGCCCGGCCCGCCTGAACCACCGGCCCCGACCCCTCCCACCCCTCACGGACAGGACACACATGACCTCCGGCACGGCGAACGGCGCCTACGAGATCCACCCCGGCGTTCCCGACGTCGCCACCTACCGCCGGCTGCGCGGCGAGACCGGGCTCGGCGCCAAGAGCGTCGAGGGCTCCGCCATCGGCCTGCCGAACTCCTGGTACTGCGTCACGGTCCGGCACGGCGGCGAAACCGTCGGCATGGGCCGGATCGTCGGCGACGGAGGCTGCTTCCTGCAGATCGTCGACATCTGCGTGCTCCCCGAGCACCAGGGCCAGGGCCTCGGCAAGCAGATCATGGCGGACCTCTCCGCCGAGCTGGAACGGCGCGCGCCGCAGGGCACGTACGTGTCCCTGATCGCCGACGGCGACGCCCGGCACCTCTACGCGAAGTACGGCTTCGCCGAGACCGCCCCCGCGTCGGTGGGCATGGCCCGCCTGTTCCCGTGACCCGGGTCCCGGGCGCGCCCTAGGAAACGAGGAGTTCGAACGACGTTCTCGCGGTTTGCACTCCGGGGAATTCCGCCGTGGCGAGGTAGGTTCCGGCCGGTGCCCGTCGGCCGGGTGGGGCCGAACACGGTTCGATCGCCCTGCTGTCCGGGTTCCATCGGAACGTGAGCGTTGCGGTCGTTTTGGCTTCGATGCGTCGTTCGTAGGAGGGATCCGCCCTTGCGGTCTGGCAGTCGTTCGACGCTACTTGGGCGTCGCTCACAGTGTTGATGTTGATGACGACGGGGGTGAGCCGGAAGTCCAGGGTGCAGGGGGTGCTGCCGCGGTTCATCGCGGTCAGGTTCAACTCGGGTTGCTCATCCGGCTTGTACTCGTACTTCTTGCTGAGGAGGGAGAGCTGGAGGTCTTTGCCCTTGCACGGCCTCGCCTCTGGGGCAGGCGGCTTGTCCTCGGGCGTGCGGCTCGCCGCGGGACTGGGCGACGGCGTTGTCGACGGGGTGGGCGACGGCGTGGGGGCTTTCAACGCCTTGCCGCCCCCTGTGAAGAGCCCGCTCTGGAGGGCGCCGAGCACCCCGACGCCGAGGAGGACACAGAGGCCGGCGGTCAAGGCGGCTCTCGACCGGAGGCGGGGGACGGCAACGGCCGCTGCGCCGGGGCCGTCGTCGGCGGGTTCGGCCGGCGAGGGGTGCGCACGGTTGCGGAAGGCGACCCGGTCCGCGGTGTTGCGGATCCTCCGCTGGGGCATGGGCCGTTGTTTGGCCCGCAGGGCCGACTCGACTTCCCGGTACACCGTGTCGAGGTCGAGGTACGGCCCCTTGCCCGGGACGCCTCGTGAGAGGACGTTCAGGAGTTCCGCGGTGAAGGCCGTATGCGGTTCGCCGGGAACGGATATCGCGGCCTTGGTCTCGGCCGCGGCGGCGATCAGGTACGTACCCTCGGTCTCGGCCTCATCGGCCACCAGCGTCACCGGGTCGTTCCCCGTCATACGGCCCAGAGCGCGGCCGCTGTAGCAGCAGTCGAGGACGACGACCTGACGCAGCGCCCGGACGCCGACGAGTTCTTCGCGGACCAGGCCGTAAGGCACGGCCGTGTACGACGCGTTCGGTTTGGACGCGGTCAGCGCCAGGTGCAGTTCCGGTGGCGTCCGCGCGACCAGTCCGTGGCCGGCGTAGTACACGAGCAGCGTGTCGGTGGCCTCGGCCGCGGCGGCCGCGATCGGCTCCAGCACCTCTGCGGCGGTGGCCGGGTTCGCGACGACGGTGCAGTTCTCCGCTGACAGGCCCCACACGTTCGGAGCCTGGAGCAGCCCGGCCAGTGCGTCGAGATTGGCTGCGACGGCCGGGAGGTCGCCCAGGGCAGGGCTGTCGTAGCGGCTCGTTCCGATCAGCACGGCCCGAGAGGCGGCCGGGTCCGGGAGCGTGCTCATTCCCCAAGTGCCCGGACCAGCCTGGCCACTGCCTCGGGGTCATGCTCCGTCATCGTGATGCTCACCCCGTCGCGCTCCACGGTGATCTGCGGGGTGGCGGCAGGCCGGGTCGCGCGCCAGGCGGCATAGGCGAGACCGAGGTTGGCCAGTTGGAAGCCGGATTCGACGATCAGCTTGACGACATCGAGAGCGCCGCCCATCTCCCCGTCGGCCGGGGTGGCGGCCGCCCACTCGATCCTCGCATGGCGGTGGATGTCCGGCTCGTCTCGCAGCCACTGCGCGAAGGAGGCCAGCTCGTCGCCGGAGCCCTCTGCTCTCAAGGTCAGCACCTGCGGCATCGTTCCCCCTCCATGACCCCGACTGCCCGCCCAGCTTAGGCAATGCGCTCCCGGCATGCGGCGGTTACGGTCCGATCCGACGGGACACCGCGACGGCCTGGACCTGTCCGGACGATCATCCGGTACGCGGCTCGGCGATACTTCGACCGGGACCTTGGGAGGGGTGGGCAGATCCGTGGACAGTGAGCTGCGGCGTGCGGTCGTCGTGACGCTCGGCGAACTCGGGCGGAGCGATGACTGGCGTGACCGGGCGGATGCCGGTCACGGCCTGGCCGGGTTCGCCGAGATGCGGGAGGCCGTGGAGCCGCTCCTGGCGCTTGTGCTCGATCCTGGTGACACCTTCGTCACCCGACGGACCGCAGAGGGCTTGCTTCGGCGAAAGGACAGGGCCGGACTGACGGTAGTCGCGTCCGCACTGGCGGTCGCCGACGACGGTCACGCCGATTGGATCCACACCGCGATCGTCGATGTCTTCAGCGTCTGCTCGGAGGACCTGGACGAGGCGCTACGGCTCTGCGAGGAGTTGTCGGGCGACGCCGACGACCGTGTTGCCCTGGGGGCCCGCCGGCTGCACGAGGGGCTGGCAGTGGTCGATCCCGTTCTCCGACCCGCATAGGGGGAGATCGCTGTCGTGAGGTCCTAGCCGCCGCTCCGGCCGCCGTCCCCCGGCAGTACCACCACCGGTACCCGCTGCACCAGGTTGTTGCCGAAGCCCCCGCGGTTCCAGGGCTGTTCGAGGGGCTGGGTCCGGCCCGCCGCGTCCGTGGCGCGGACCGCGAGGGTGTGGCTGCCGGGGACGGCCGTCCACGGGGCGCTCCAGGCCTGCCACGCCCAGCCGCCCGGCTCCCGCGCCGCCACCTCGGCGTCCGTCCACGTACGGCCCCCGTCGCCGCTCACCTCGACCCGGGTCACCGGCCCGTACCCCGACCAGGCGCGCCCCTCCAGCCGCACCGGCCCCGGCCGCAGCACCCGGACGCGGGACATGAAGTCGGGGAAGCCGGGCGGGACCATCAGCGCCCTCGGCGCGATCCGGGTCACCGGCTCGCCGGGGTCCTCGGCGGTGCGCCGGTAGCGGTAGGCCACGGCCTGCTGGAAGCCGGTGAAGGGCCGGTCGGCCAGGGTGATGTCCCGCAGCCACTTCACATGGGCCATGCCGTACCAGCCCGGCACCACCAGCCGCAGCGGGAAGCCGTGCTGCGGCGGCAGGGGCGCGCCGTTCATCGCGTACGCGAGCAGCACCTCGGGGTCCGTGCCGGTGGCGACGGGCAGGGGCAGGCTGCGCCGGTAGTCCTGTTCCACGCCCCGCTCCACCCCGTGGTCGGCGCCGGTGAACACCGCCTCCACCGCCTCCGGCAGTACCCCGGCCTCCGCGAGGACGGTCCGCAGCGGCACCCCCGTCCAGTCGGCGGTGCCCACCGCCTCGACCAGCCACGGCTGGCTCACCGGCCGGGGCGTCAGCCGCGCCCGCCCGTTGCCCGCGCACTCCATCGTGACCCGGCGGGTGACGGCCGGCAGGGCCCGCAGGGCGGCCGGGTCCAGTGAGAGCGGGGTCCGCACCCGGCCGCCGACGCCGAGCCGCCAGCCGTCGGCGCCCGGGCCCGGGCCGGCGTCGGGGATGTCGTAGTGGACCAGTACGTAGTGCAGCCCGGGCGGCGTGACCTCGTACCGCAGCGCCTCCAGCGGCAGCCCGTGGTTGCGGGCGGCGAGGGCGAGTTCCTCGGCGCTGATGCCCTCGCCCTCGGCGGCCACCCGGCCCGGGGCGCTGACGCCGTTCAGGGGCGCTTCGTCCATCCCTTCATGGTCGCCCGCCCGGACCGTCGCCGCATCGCCTCACACCGTCCGTACGGTGACGCCGGCCGCGGCCAGGGCGTCGGCCTCGTCCTGCGGCGCCCCGTCGTCGGTGATCACGGCGTGCAGCGCGGAGGCGGGCAGTACGTGCGCGAGGGCCGTGCGCGAGAGCTTCGCCGACTCGGTGACGGCGACGACGCGGCGCGCGGAGGCGATCGCGGCGCGCTTGACGGCGGCGTCGGCCAGGTCGTAGGCGGTCAGGCCGTGCTCCGCGCTCAGGCCGCAGCAGCCGATCACGGCGGTGTCGAAGCGCAGGGCGGCGAGGGAGGCCTCGGTCAGCGGCCCGGTGAGCGCGAGCTCGCCCTTGCGGGGCGCCCCGCCCGGCAGCAGCAGCGTCATGCGGGGCGCGTCGGCGAGGGCGTTGGCGGCGTGCAGGGACAGCGGCATGACGGTGAGCCGGCGGTGGTGCAGGGCGCGGGCCACCTCCAGGCAGGTGGTCCCGCTGTCCAGGACGACCGATTCCCCGTCCGCCAGCAGGGCCGCGACCTCGGCGGCGATGCGCCGCTTGGCCTCCAGCCCGTCGCGGGCGCGCAGCGGGAAGGGCACCTCCTCCCCGCGCAGCAGCAGACTCCGCGCCCCGCCCCGGTAGCGCTCCAGCACGCCCTGTTCGGCGAGGGCCTCCAGGTCGCGGCGGATGGTCATCTCGGAGGCGCCGGTGAGCTCCGCGAGCTCCGTGACACTGCGGCTGCCGCTCGCGCGGACGGCGTCGGTGATCTGCTTCAGGCGTTCTGCACTCATACCCGAATTGAACATCGGTGATGTTCGAAAGGCAAGTTTCGAACATGGAGTGTGTTTGTTATGTTCGATTGCATGCAGTCACTCGCACCCGGTCCCGGAACCGGACTCCAAGGGCCGCCCCCGTCCGCACGCCTGCGGAACGGGCGGCGGGCCACCTTCGCCTACTTCGCCCTCAACGGCTTCCTCATGGGCATGTGGATCGTGCACATCCCGGTGGTGCGGCAGCACACCGGCGCCGACCACGCCCTCCTCGGCTGGCTCCTGCTCCTCCTCGGGGCCGGCGCCTTCGCCGGCATGCGGCTGGCCGGACCGCTCACCGACCGCTTCGGTGCGCAGGTGACCGTCCCCGCCGGCGCCGCCCTGTGCGCCATCGCCCTCGTACCGCCCGCCTGGGCGGCCGACGCGCCCGCGCTCGGCGCCGCACTGCTGCTGCTCGGCTTCGGCAACGGCTGCCTCGACGTCGGCATGAACACGCACGCCGTCCAGGTGGAACGCGGCTACGGGCGCCCCGTCATGTCCGCGTTCCACGCCGTCTTCTCCGTCGGCGGCGCCCTCGCCGCCCTGGCCGGCGCCGCCGCCCTGGGCGCGGGCCTCCCGGCCGCCGCCACCCTCGGGGCCACCGCCCTCGGCGGCCTCCTCCTCGCGCTCCTCGCCGCCCCCGCCCTGCTGGACCCGGACCCCGCGCCGGACCCCGCCCAGGCCCCCGCCCCGGCCGCGCGCACCGCCCGCCGGGCCGGGCCGCGCGTGCGGATGCTCGCCGTACTCGCCTTCCTGCTGATGCTCTGCGAGGGCGTCGCGAACGACTGGAGCGCGCTCCACCTGGAGGACTCCCTCGGCGCACCCGCCGCCACCGCCGCCCTCGCCTACGGGGCCTTCGCCACCGCCATGACCGCCGGGCGGTTCCTCGCCGACCGGGTGGCGGCGCGCACCGGACCGGTAGCGGTCCTGCGCTACGGTGCCGCCCTCGCCGCGGCCGGCCTGGCCCTGGCCGTGGCCGCGCCCGGCGTCCCGGCCGCCCTCGCCGGCTGGACCCTCTTCGGCGCCGGCCTCTCCGGCTGCGTCCCGCAGCTCTTCAGCGCGGCCGGCCACGCCGATCCGGAGGCCGCCGGGGCCAACGTCGCCCGGGTCGCGGGCCTCGGCTACCTCGGCATGCTCGCCGGCCCCGCGGTGATCGGCCCGCTGACCCGCCTCGTACCGCTCGGCCCGGCCCTGCTGCTCCCGGTGGCCTGCTGCGCCTTCGCGGCCCTCGCCGCCGGCGCGCTGCGGCCGCGGGACCCGGGCGGCCGGACGCCGGCCGTGTCGCGGCAGCGCCCCGGGGCCGGCGCGGGTCGATAGTGGGGGCTGTGAGCGACTCGGAGCGGGATTCCGGGGACCAGGGCGCCGCCGAGGCGGCCGCCTGGTCCGGGCGTGAGGGAGCGCGGGCCTTCGCCGCGCTGGAGGCGGCCACGGACTGGCTGCTCGGCTACCCGTTCGTTTTCCGGGCCCTGGCCCGGCGGCGGATCGGTGCCGGGGCGGTCCTCGTGGACTACGGATGCGGCCCCGGCAAGGTCGCCGGGTACGCCGCCCGGCTGCTGGGGGCGCGGGTGGTGGGGGTGGACACCTCGCCCGAGATGCTGGCCCTGGCCCGCGCCTCGGACACCGGAGCGGCCGAATACCACCTGGTCGAGGACGGCCGGGTGGCCGGCCTGGCGGACGGCGCCGCGGACGCGGTCATGTGCAGCCACGTGCTCGCCTCGCTGCCGGACCAGGACGCGGTGCTGGCCGTGTTCCGGGAGGTCCGCCGACTGCTGCGGCCCGGCGGCCCGTTCGTCCTGCTGGCCACCGACCCGGCCTGCACCGGTACGGAGTACGCCTCCCTCCGGATCGGCGAGCCGGGCGCGGTGTACGCGCCGGGCCAGGAGCTGACCGTACGGCTGAGGCGGACCGACGGTTCCTGGCAGGAGGTCCGCAACCACGCCTGGCCCGTCGGCCTCCTGCCCGGACTGCTGGAGCGGGCCGGCTTCCGGGACGTGGTCCAGCACCGCCCGACGGTCGCGGAGGCGGGGGAGGCGGCGGACCCGGGCCTGGTGGGCGGCCGCCCCTGGGCGGCGGAACGGGAGAGGCCGCCGCTGGTGGTCACCACGGCCGCGGCCGCCTGAAGCGGAATGGGCGACGGCCGGCGGCCCAGCCTCCGAACATCCTTATGTCAGGCAATAGTTCGACTTCACGGGAATCAAGTCGAAAGTCAGACAATCCTGTGATTCGTGTGGCAGCCTGCTGCGCACGGCAGGGGGCGCGAAGGCGCCCGGCCGTGACCGGGGAGGTCACATGCGTGGATCACTGCTGCGTAAGTCCCGTGCGGCGCTGACGGGTTCCCTGATGGCGCTCGGCGTCGTCGGCCTGAGCGCCGCTCCGGCCAGCGCCTGGACGGGAGGGAACGTCTGGGTCAACTTCGGCAGCTGGAACTGCCCGGCCGGCGGCTCCGTCGTCGGGGTGTACTGGGGGGTGGACGCCTATTCCAGCGGCCCCGCTTCCGGGGACTGGGGCGACAACGTCATCTACCCGCGCGTCCGGGTGGGGTCGGGGGCCTACAACACCCTGAGCTACCAGACGATGTGCAAGAAGTGGGGCTGGTACACGTACCGCGGTGTGGTGGGCCAGCGGACGCTGACCCCGTACAAGTCGGGCCTGAGCTACACCTACTGACCGGACGGCGGCGGCGCCCCCTCCGCCAGGGGGGCGCCGCCGTCCGCCGCGTCCGGGGGCGGGGGCGGGGCGGTCAGCGCCGGAGGATCCGGCGTGAGACGCGGTCGCCCAGGAACTGGGCCGACTGCACCAGCACGATCAGGACCAGTACCGTCACCACCATCACGGACGTGTCGAAGCGCAGGTACCCGTACGTCATGGCCAGGTTGCCCACCCCGCCGCCGCCGACCGTGCCCGCCACCGCGGAGAAGTCGATCAGCGCGACGAGCATGAAGGTCAGGCCGAGGACCAGCGGCCCGAGGGCCTCCGGGACCAGCACCGTGAGCAGGATCCGCAGCGGGCCGGCGCCCATCGAACGGGCCGCCTCGACGACGCCCGGCTCCACGGCCAGCAGGTTGGACTCCACGATCCGGGCGATCCCGAAAGTGGCCACGACCGTCATCGGGAACACCGCGGCATCGGTGCCGATCATGGTGCCGACCACCGCCCGGGTGACGGGGGCCAGGGCCACGATCGCGATGATGAAGGGGACGGGCCGGATGACGTTGATGAACGTACCGAGCACCGCGTGCACGACCCGGTTGGGCAGGACGCCGCCCTTGCGCGTCGCGTAGAGGGCGAGCCCGACGGCGAGGCCGCCCACGCTGGACAGGGCGAGGGTGATCAGCACCATGTAGACGGTCTCGCCGGTCGCGTCGAGGACCTTCGGCCAGAAGGTGCTCCAGTCCGCCTTCACCGCACACCCGCCTTCCGGCGGCCGGACCGGGCCAGGCCCGCTTCGACGGCCTCGACCGCCGCCCGTTCGCCCCGCAGTTCGATGGTCACGCTGCCCAGCGGGCGCCCGCGGACCTCGCCGACCCCGCCGTGGACGAAGGAGAAGTCGACGCCGTGCTCGCGCAGGAGCGGCGAGAGGCCTTCCATGACCGGTACGCCGTCGACGACCGGTACGGTCACGAGCCGCCCCGGATGGCGGGCCCGCAGGCGCTCCAGGAGCTCGCCCTCCGGTTCGGCGTGCAGTGCCGAGCGGACGAAGGCGGCCGTGGTGGGGTGCCGCGGCCGCGCGAAGACCTCGTACACCTCGCCCGTCTCGACGACGCGGCCGTCCTCCATGACCGCCACCCGGTCGCAGAGGCTTCGTACGACCTCCATCTCGTGGGTGATCAGCACGATGGTGACGCCCAGCTCGCGGTTGACCCGGCGGAGCAGGGCCAGCACCTCGCCGGTCGTCTGCGGGTCGAGCGCGGACGTGGCCTCGTCGCACAGCAGCACCTTGGGGCGGGTGGCGAGGGCGCGGGCGATGCCGACCCGCTGCCGCTGCCCGCCGGAGAGCTGTTCGGGGTAGCGCTTGCCGTGCCCGGAGAGCCCGACGAACTCCAGCGTCTCCTCGGCGCGCGCCCGGGCGGCGGCGCGGTCCAGGCCGGCCAGGCGCAGCGGGTAGAGGACGTTGCCGAGGACGGTGCGGGAGCGGAAGAGGTTGAACTGCTGGAAGATCATGCCGATCTCCCTGCGTACGGGCCGCAGTCCGCGCTCGCCGAGGGCGGCCAGGTCGTGCCCGTCGACCAGGACGCTGCCCGAGGTGGGCTCCTCCAGGCCGTTGACCAGGCGCAGCAGGGTGGACTTGCCGGCGCCGCTGTGTCCGACGACCCCGAAGACGGTTCCCGCGCCGACGGTCAGGCTGACGTCGTCCACGGCGACGGCCCCGCCGGGGAACTCCTTGCGGACGGCGCGGAACTCGACCGCCGGGCGGTCGGGGGTGGCACGGTCGGCGGCCGCCGGGCGGCCGGGGGCTGCGGCGGTCACTTGGCCAGCTGCTCGGTGATGCGGGCCAGTTCGGCCTGGAGCTCCGGTGCGGGCAGATCGATGTGGTGGGCCGTGCCGTTGCTGGTGCGGCGGACCTCGTCCTGGACGGCCTTGGAGGCGTACAGCTTCACGATCTTCGCGTAGTCCGGGTCGTCCTTGCGGTCCGCGCGGGCGGCGATGACGTTGAGGTACGGGACGGACTGCGGGCTCGCCGGGTCGTCCTTGAACAGGGCGGTACCGGCGTCGATGCCGGCGAGTTCGGCGACCCCGTCGTTGATGATCGCGGCGTCCGCGTCCTTGAGGGTGCGCGGGGTCTGCTGGGCGTTCACCGGGGTGATCTTGATGTGCTTGGGGTTGGCGGTGATGTCGTCGGGGGTGGCGAAGAGCCCGGCGTCCTTCTTCAGCTCGATGACCTTGGCCTGTTCCAGGACGCGCAGTCCGCGGCCCTGGTTGGCGGGGTCGTTGGGCAGGGTGACCGAGGCGCCGTCGGGGAGGTCGGCGAGCTGCTTGTGCTTGCCGGAGTAGAGGCCGAGCGGTACGACGGTGGTCGCGGCGACGGGGGCGATGTCGGTCTTGTTCTCGGTGTTGGACTGGGCGAGGAAGACCAGGTGCTGGAAGGCGTTGAGCTCGATGTCGCCCGCGCTGAGCGCCTTGTTGGGCAGCGAGTAGTCGTCGAAGACCACCGTCTCGACGGTGAGGCCCTCCTTCTTGGCCTCCTTGGCGAGGACATCCCACTCGGGGGAGTCCCCCGAGACGCCGACGCGGATGCGCTTGCCGTCCGGGCCCCCGAACCCGCAGCCGGAGACGAGCAGCGCGAGAGCGGTCGCGGTGGTGGTGAGGGCGAGGGCGGTGCGGCGGCGGCGCGGCGGTGCAGAAGACATCGTGGATCCAGAGGTAGAAGAACGCATCGAGCGAGGTACCTGTGAACGGTAGGCATGGATCCGCGTTTTATCTTGATATGAAAGATCGTATTCACGATCCTGCAACGAATGAAAGGTTCAGGGGGTGGGTGGGTAGTACTCGCCGAGTACCGCGCCGAAGAGTGTCGACACGTCGCGGGCGCTCAGCCCCTGCTCGCGGGCCTCGCGCATCCACTCCCCGAGCCCCGTGCGCAGCGGGGACTCCGGCGCGGTCTGCGGGGTGGCCAGCGAGCGGGTGATGAAGGTGCCGGAGCCCTGGCGCACCTCGACGAGGCCGGAACGCTCCAGCTCGCGGTAGGCCTTGAGCGTGGTGTTGGGGTTGACCTTCGTGGTGGCGGCGACCTGCGCCGCCGTGGGCAGCTTGTCGCCCTCGGCCAGCGCCCCCATCCGCAGGGCCTGTTCCACCTGCTGCACGATCTGGAGGTAGGCGGGCAGGCCGCTGCGGCGTTCGATGCGAAACACGACCACGGTGCCCGCCTCCTTGCTGCTTCTCGGTCCGTCGGGGTTCCGGGGGTTCCGGACGTCCCGGGGGTTCCGGGGGTCCCGGGGGATTTGGAGTTTCCGGGATCCCGGGGGTGACGTTCCAGCCTAGGCCGTCCGCGGGGGTGGTCCGGCTCAGAGCGCCGAGTGCCGGGCCCACCGCAGGAACGCGCCCACCAGCAGCGCGGTCAGCCCGAGGAAGATCCCGGCCGCGGTCCACTGCATGCCCGCCATCTGGTCGGGCCCGAAGTACTCCCAGACCGAGTTGACGATGCCCAGCGAGGCCCGGCAGCCCTCCGGTGAACTGTCGTGCACGCAGGTCCCCCAGCCGTAGAGCCTGCCGGAGGCGGTCCCGACCCACTGGTCCACCTGCACCACGTGGTCGAGCGCGGCCGGCTGGGCGGAACCCAGCGGAAAGGCGAGCGACCGGGGCGTCGCGAGCCGCTTCCGGAGCAGCTCCGCCGCGAGGAGGGCGGTGTACGAGGCGAAGAACGTCGCCACCATCGCCGGCAGCGACCGGCGGGCCAGTGCGCCGATCGTGATGCCGAGCGCGGTGCAGAACAGGGCCGAGGCCGCCAGGACCGGTCCGGTGGCCCCGAACACCGGGCCGTTCAGCCAGTCGCGGGGGGCGAGCGGGCCGACGGAGTCCAGCCACCAGGAGTAGAGCAGGCTCAGGACCACCGACGGCACCGCCGCCAGTGCCAGGGCGAAGCACAGCTTCCACAGCAGCCAGCGGCCGCGCGGGACGGACTGGGTGGCGATCAGCCGGGCCGTCCCGTGCTCCCGGTCGGCGGAGATCAGCGGGGCGCCGAGCAGGACGCCGAACAGCACGGGGAGGAAGGCGAGCGTGCTGCCGAAGGAGTCCAGGTCGTTCGCGGCCCGGTCGTAGGCGGCCTGGTCGACGGTGCGGGGTGAGGCGACCGGCCAGCCGGTGGCGTGCAGGGCGTCCAGCATCGCGGCGCGCTGGTAGAGGACCCAGGCCGCTCCGGCGAGCGTCAGGACTGCGCAGGTGATCACGGCGGTGCGGTGCTGGCGGGCCATGAGCCAGGCGAGCCCGCGCAGCCGGCGCGGGCGGGCGGTGACCGCGGGGGCGGTGGCGGTGGCGGTGGGTGCGCTCATGCCGCGCACTCCTCTCGGTGCAGCGGGGCGGCGGTGGGGGAGAGCAGCGCGGGGGCCCCGGGTGAGCGGAGGTAGGCGAGCAGCACCTCCTCCATGCTCGGTTCCGCCTGCTGCCACGCCTCGTCCAGCGGGCCCTGGCGCCGCACCAGCGCGGTGAAGTGGCGTCCTGAGGTCCGCACTTCGATGACGGTGTGGTCGTCCAGGGAGGCCGGCGGCCCGCTCTCCGTGCACACGCCGCTGACCAGGGTGTGCATGGGGACCAGCTCGTCGGCCTCGCCGGCCATCCGGACCCGGCCGTCGGAGAGCACGAGTACGTAGTCGCACATCGGCTCGATCTCGCTCAGCAGGTGGGAGGACATCACGACGGTGGTCCCGTGCTCGGCCGCCTCGGACAGCAGCAGGGCGCCCATCTCGTCGCGGGCCACCGGGTCCAGATCGGCCATCGGTTCGTCCAGCAGCAGCAGTTCGGGGCGCTTGCCGAAGGCCAGCGCGAAGGCCACGCGGGTGCGTTGACCGCCCGACAGGTCACCCACGCGGGCGTCCTGCGGGACCATCCCCGCGCGGACGATGCGCTCGGCCACCGCCTGGTCCCAGCCCGGGTTGAGTTCCTGGCCCAGCCGCAGGGTCTGCGCCACCGTGAACCGCTTGAACAGCGGCTTGTCCTGCGCGAGATAGGCCCACAGCGGCATGGAGGCCCGGGAGCCCGCGGGCGTGCCGAAGACCCTCAGCTCGCCGGCCGAGGGCCGGGCGAGGCCGGCCGCCAGGCTCAGCAGGGTGCTCTTGCCCGCCCCGTTGGGCCCCACCAGGGCGGTGACGCGGCCGGCGGGTATCCGGAAGGAGCAGTCCCGCAGTGCCCAGCCGCGCCGGTACTTCTTGCCCAGCCCGCGCGCCTCCAGGGCCCATCGGCCGGCGGCCGCGCCGGAAGTGGTCGTGTCGTGCACAGCCTCCCCCTTTTCACTGAATCCACTAGATGAGTAATGGAATAATGGGGCGAGGGTGCGGCCCTGTCAAACGGCGGTGGCCGTGATCAGGACGAAGCCGGCCCCGGCGCCGCCGGTGCCGCCGGAGTCCCTGGTGCCCCCGGAGTCCCAGGAGTCCCCGGAGCCGACACCTGGTGCAGGCGCAGGGCGAGTTGGAGCTCCAGGGAGCGGTCCGGGGACTGCCAGTCGGGGCCGAGGAGCCGGCCGATGCGGTCGAGGCGCTGCACCACGGTGTTCACGTGGACGTGCAGGACCTCCCTCGCCCGCGCCTGGCTCATGCCCGTCGCGAAGTAGACCCGCAGCGTCCCCACGAGGTCGCTGCCGCGCCGGGCGTCGTAGTCCAGCACCGGCCCGAGCACGGTCCGCACGAAGCCCGGCAGGTCGGCCCGGTCGCCCAGCAGCACCCCGAGGAACCCGAGGTCCGCCAGCGTGCTCCCGTCACCGGCCCGGCCCAGCGCCCGCAGCGTCGACAGGCAGCGCAGCGCCTCCGCGTGCGCGGCGTGCAGCCCGCCCGCGCCGCCGCCGGCCCGCGCCGCACCCACCGTGACCGGTGCGCCCACGCTCCGCCCGAGGGCCGCGGCGAGCCGGGCCGCGTCGGCGCCGGCCGCCTCCGAGGGGGCCAGCAGCACCGCGTGGTCGTGGTGGACCCCGGCCAGCCCGCGGCGCTCGCGGGCGTGGTGCGCGGCGGCCGCCAGCAGCCGCGGCCGGGGAACGGTGTCGCCGTGCAGGACGAACAGGCCGTGCGGCCGGGCCAGGTCCACGCCCAGCCGGCCGGCCCGCACGGCCAGGCTCCCCGGATCGGCGGACGGGCTCAGCAGGTCCCCGAGCAGCTCCCCGCGGATCCGGTCCTCGGTCTGCGCCACCGAACGGCCCAGGAGCAGCAGCAGGGCGGTGACCGTCGCCGCACGCTCGAACAGGCGCCGCCCGGCCTCGTCCAGACCCGGGCGGCCGGTCAGCGTGATGCTGCCCAGGAGTTCGGGACCCGCCAGCACCGCGCACACCCAGGTGCCCCCCTCCGCGACGGCCCGGCCGCCGGACCGGGACGCGGCCACGGCCCCGGCCGGCGGCGGGCAGGGCCCGGCCTGCGCGCGGGCCAGCTCCCTGCCCTCGGGGTCGTGGACCAGGGTGCCGCCCTCCAGCAGCGCGCCGATCGCGGCCGCCACCTCGGCGACGTCGCCGCCGCGCAGCACGAGTCCGGTCAGCCGGTCGTGCGCCCGCTCGGCCCGGCGCAGCGCGTCGCTGTTCTCCTGGATGGTCCGGGACGCGGCGCCCAGTTCGGCCAGGGCCCGGCGGGTCTCCTCCAGCAGCCGGGCCCCGTCGATGGCGATGGCGGCGTGGTCGGCCAGCGAGGACAGCAGCGCCACCTCGCGCGGGCTGAACTCGCGCGGACTGCGGTCGGCCGCGAAGAGCACCCCGATCACCTTCGGCCCCAGCCGCAGCGGGACGCCGAGGATGGCGTGCAGGTCCTCCTCGCCGACCGCGCCGTCGATGGGGCCGGTGTGCCGGAAGCGCGGATCGCGCTGGTAGTCGCCCGTGGCGTACGGGCGGGCCGTCTGCGCGACGAGCCCGCCCAGCCCCTCGCCCATCCCCAGCCGCAGCTGCTGGAAGGCGGCCGACACCGAGCCCTCGGTCACCCGCATGAAGGTGTCGCCCGCCGCCTCGTCGATCAGCGACAGGTACGTGACGTCCGTGTGCAGCAGCTGCTTGGCGCGGTGCGTGATGGCCCGCAGCACCGCGTCCAGGTCGCGCAGCGCGGCCAGGTCCCCGGCGGTGTCGAACAGCGCGGTCAGCTCCGCCTCGCGGGTGCGGTGCCGGCCCAGCGTCCGGTGGACCTCCAGCGCAACCCCCGACGCCTCCTCCAGGGCGGCCAGTTCGGCCCCGGAGGCCCCGGCGGCGCGCGCGGCCGCCGCGGGCCGCGCGAACTCCTCCGCCGGGGCCCCCTGGGCCAGCAGTCCGAGCAGCTCCCGTATGCCTTCGGTCACGGTGGTCACGCCGGTGAGCATACGGGCGCGGCTCCGTTCAGCCCTTGACGGGAACGGGCGCGGCCGCAGGAGCGGCCCGGTCGAGGCTGCGGCCGCGGGTCTCCCGGGCGACGAGCGCGGTCACCGTCGTGATCAGCGCCGCCGCGCAGAGGTAGACGGAGACCGGCACGGAGGACCCGTACTCCTTGAGCAGCTCCACCGCGATGATCGGCGCGAGGGCGCCGCCGATGATGGAGGCGACCTGCGAGCCCATGGAAGCCCCCGAGTAGCGGACGCGGGTGTCGAACATCTCCGAGATGAACGCCGCCTGCGGCCCGTACATCGCACCGTGCAGCAGCAGCCCGGCCGTCACGGCGGCGGCGATCACCGGGAAGGACCGCGAGTCCAGCAGGGCGAAGAAGGCGAAGGCCCAGCCGGCCATCCCGACCGATCCGACGAGGGTCACGGCCCTCCGCCCGATCCGGTCGGACAGCGCGCCCCACAGCGGGATCGTCACGAAGTGCACCGCCGAACCGATCAGCACGGCGTTCAGCGCGTCCCCCTTGGGCAGGTGCAGGTGCACGGTCACGTACACCAGCAGGAACGCCGTCAGCACGTAATAGGAGACGTTCTCCCCGAGCCGCACCCCGATCGCGGTGAGCACCCCGCGCCGGCCCGACCGCAGCACCTCCACCACCGGCGGGCGCTGCCGCACCCCGGCAGCCTCCTCGGCCTCGGCCCGGGCCCGCGCCTCCAGGAACGCCGGCGACTCCGACACCGAGACCCGTATCCACAGCCCGACCACCACCAGCACCCCCGACAGCAGGAACGGCACCCGCCACCCCCACGCCAGGAACGCCTCGTCGGACTGGACGGCCGCCAGCAGCGCGAGCACCCCGGTGGCCAGCAGGTTCCCGCCGGGCGCACCGGCCTGCGGCCAGGACGCCCAGAACCCCCGGTGCCGCTCGTCCCCGTGCTCGGCGACGAGCAGCACCGCCCCGCCCCACTCACCCCCGAGCGCGAACCCCTGCACCAGCCGCAACACGGTCAACAGCACGGGCGCGGCCCCGCCGACGGCGGCGTGCGTCGGCAGCAACCCGATGGCGAAGGTGGCCCCGCCCATCAACAACAGGCTCACCACGAGCAGCCGCTTCCGCCCGATCCGGTCCCCGAAGTGCCCGAACACCACCCCGCCGATCGGCCGCGCGGCGAAGCCGACGGCGTAGGTGAGGAACGAGAGGAGGGTTCCGACGAGGGGATCGCTGGCGGGAAAGAACAGCGTGTTGAACACCAGGGCGGCGGCGGAGCCGTAGAGGAAGAAGTCGTACCACTCGATGGTGGTCCCGACGAGGCTCGCGGCGACGATCCTGCGTATGCCGGACGGGCTCGTTCTGCTCGCTGCGGGGGAGACCATGTGCACCACTTCCAGGGGGTCAGCGGGGACGTCGACTGTGGCCACAACGTAGAAGTCCCCAGGTCAGCGTCATATGTGGCGGACCATCACATTCACAGCCCGGCTTGTGTGCCGCACCACCACACGACCACCGCTGGCTCATTTTCGCCCCCGGAGGAACCCCCTCCGCATGGCGCCGGATTTGCAGCATTCCGCACGTTTTGGAAGGGCGGTGCTGACTCCCGTGCTGGTTCGGTGCTGACCAAAAGCCCACGTCATCCCACCTTGCAGCCCGTCCCGTGCTGGTTCGGTGCTGGTTACGCAGCGTCGAACTCCGGCATTCGACGCGGATCGGGTCTGAGGCCTTGCAGCTTGAAGGTGACCGGCAGGTGCTCAGGGGAGGTGTTCCGATCGCGTCGGCATGTGCGTCCACGGCGCGTGTGGCGGCGATGGCCAATCGGACCCGGGTCTGCTGTTCGGACGCCACCTCTCGACCCGTGAGGGAGCCGGTGGGGAGGTGGCCGGCTCGCGGGAAGCGGCACTGCCGAGTGCTGTGCGGGGCCCGGTATCGGCGGGCGGCCGAGCGTCCGCGCCACCCAGGGTGATCGCGGATTGCGGGTGACCTCCGTCGGCGGTGCGTCCTGCAGGGTGCGGCCGTGGGCCAGTACGAGGAGTCGATCGGCCGGCGACACGGCCTCGACCGGGTCGTGCGTGACGATCAGGCAGACCCCGCCGAAGGGAGCCAGGTGCGTGTGCAGGGTGTGACGGACTTGCGGCCGGCGAGGTGGCCGACGCCGAGCCGGTGGAGCCGTACCTTCGCCCACCCGCGTGGCTCCTCACGTGACACGCCGCGGGCGCAGAGCCCGCAGGCGTCGTTGGTCAGTGCCGCCAGGTGCGGGAACCGCGCGCCGTCCTGCGGCACCCACGCCACCCCGCGGCGGTGCGGTGGCATCGCCATCACGTCGTCGTCGCCGAGCCGGAGTTCGGCGTGGGCGCGCGGGGTGAGGCCAAGCAGAGGGCGCAGCAGGGTGGTCTTTCCGTCCCCGTCCTCACCGGCCACGGCGATGGTGGTGCCCGGCTCGGAGTCCAGGGTGAGCTGGTTGAAGAGTTGAAGCCGGTGACGTCGGCGTGCAGAGCCCAGCGGCCGGCCGGTGGCGCCATGGGCTCGGTCAAGGTGTCCGTCGCGGGCGGCGAGCTGACCGCCGCGATCACCAAGGACGCCGTCGAGGCCCTCGGCCTGGCCTCGGGCACCTCCGTCGTCGCCCTGATCAAGGCCACCGAGGTCTCCCTCGCCGGCGCCTGACCCTTCCCGCACAACCAAGGTCGCGCACCATGAACGGTGCGCGGCAGCGGCCTGCCAGGCGGCGAGCTCACAGCTGCGGAAAGCGATTGGTGAGCGGATCGGAGCGCCGAAGCAACCCGCTCGGCGGAGCCTCGAAACGACCTGAGCCGATAGTCGTGCCCATGTCTGCCGTGTTCGTCACCGCTCCGTCGATCTCAGGCGCTGACCGCGTCTTCGCGCCCGATGATCCGCGTCGCCCCCCTTCCGTGTCCTGGGTGCAGGCCCGGCTCCTCGCACACCGGGCTCCCGGACCGTTGGCTCCTCGCACTGCGCCCCTGGCTGCCGCCCCAGGGCTGACCTTGGCGCACCGGCTCACCGCGATGCAGCCGCTCCCGGCCTTCGACACGGCTGCGATGGGCCTGCCAGAAGGCTGCACCGTTGTCCGGGGCGTCTCCGTCTCCGAACGTACTGGTGACCAGCAGCCCCCTGCCCTCGCCACCCTCGGCTCCGCCATCGTCCCGGCCCTGTTGTGGGCCTGAGCCCGCGACGAACGCTGTCTGGCATGATCGTTCCTGTGGAAGCAGGAGGGTGACTTGGGATTCGGCCTGTACGTCGCGGTACCCGTCGGTCTGATGGCGCTGTTGCTGGCTGCCTCCGGGCTGGCGACGCTCAGCCGAGGCTGGCTGCTGCTCCGGCAGCGCCGGCACATTGTCCGCCCGCGCCTGTTCGGCTGGGCCCAGCTCCTGATCGCCGCCGCATTGGGCGTGCAGCTCATCGGTCTCCTGGTGATCGATCCCGTCTACCGCCCGGTCGTCGTCATGCCGGGCTCCGTAGCACTCCTCTTCGGTTTGGTACTGACCACGCGCGCCCAGAGATCGCCGCGTGATCGCCAAGGCGACTGACGCGTCGGCGCTCCGGCTGCCGTGGCCTGCAGCGGGCCGGCGCGCTGTGTGAAAACCCATCGGAGCTTCTGGGCGGCACCCTTGAGCCCGGGTCCGGTGACGGGCGTCCCTACGGCGTCAGCACCCGGCCGGCCTCGGTGCGAGCCCCCTGGTCGGGGCGGGTTACTGCAGACCGGAGACCTTGAACACGGTGTGGGCCGTACTGAGGCGGGGGCGTGCTGTCAGTCTGCCGCGGAGCGGGTTCACCACCAGGGTGAAGGCCGCCGTGGTGGCGGCCGGTTGACCCGGGCGCGGGTCGGCGGAGGTGTCCCCGCAGATCGGATCACACCCCCAGTTGCCCGCGGATGAGTGTGTCGAGTCGCTGCCACGCCGGGGACGAGGCGTTCACTGTGCCCTGGATGAGGGCGGGGATCTCCGAGGTTCCCTCCAGCCCGGGTAGCGGGTCGGGTCCGTAGCGCTCCCGGCTAGCCCTGGCGATTCGGCGGGCGAGGTCGTCAATGCGTGGATCGTCGGCGTCGAGGTCATGCGCGTGGTCGTAGTCGAGGTAGAGCTGCCGTAGGGCGGTGTCGGCCATGGTCTCGGCCTGGTCGTGGAACAGCGTGACCGCGCGGTCCGGGTGGGTGGCGAACACGAGGATCCACAGGTCGCGTTGCAGGGCCTCCCATCGAGGCGTGAATCCCCATTCGGCCAGGCGCTCCAGATGGGCTCCGACTTCGGCGGGCAGCGGGGCCAGATGCCCGGCTGCGAGTTGTCGCAGGCGCCCTTGCGCTGCCCGCAGGCCGCGGATGCGGATGGTGAGCTCGTCGTCGATCTCGCGCAGCGCCTGCTGGAACTCCTCGTCGGTCGCAGATCTCAAGTCCCGGATACGGGCCAGAGGAACACCGGCCTCGGCCAGCGTCCGGACCTTGATCAGGTCGATGGCGTCGTTCGCGTCGTACCGTCGGTAGCCGGACGCGTCGCGGTCGGGCTCCGGGAGCAGCCCCTTGTCGTGATAGACGCGGATGGTCTTGGTCGACACGCCTACGTACCTGGCCAGCTGCCCGATGGTGATCACCTGGCCATTCTCCCGCTTGACCTTTCCCCTGGGGCAGGGTTGCAGCATGGGGTCATGGCGAATACGAACATCGATCGGGAGACCTTGCGCGAGCTGGCCGACGCGGGCAACGAGACCGCGTTGGACCGGTTGGCCGACCTCGCCGATGCGGCCGGCGACCTCGGGGAGCTGAGCGGACTCCTGGACGAGGGATCCATGCATGCTGGGCTTCTGCTCACTCGACGCGCGGCCGCAACCGGTGACCTGCGCGAGCTTCAACGGATCTCCGATGCCGGGTACGACGAGGCCGGCAACGAACTGGAGCGGCTGCTGAAGGCTCCGGCCGAGGGGCGTCGGGAGGGAGGCTCCGACCGGCCGCTGTAATGTCTCGATCCGTTGAGGACGAGGACGAGGACGAGGACGAGGACGAGGACGGCGGGACGGCGGTGGCACTCGATGCCCGCGCTCATCCGAGGGCCGCAGGCAGGGCGCGGGGTGCTCCTCGACCACCAGGTGGCCGACGTCCGGGATGCCGTGCAGACCGGTGTCGAGCACGGTACGGACCGCCGGGGCGAGTCGTCGCGGCGGCAGGAGGATCTCCTGCGCCCCCCGGCCGCCAGCCGGGGGAGCGCACCGCGCGGGGAGGTCCGCCGAGCCGGGTGCGCGCTCGGTGGGCGTGCAGCCGGCGCCATCCACTCCGCCGGCTCCTCACGGCCTGAGTGAGCCGTTCGCCGCGTTCCGGAGCAGGCCGTACGGACCAGGCGACGAAACGGCAGGCAGCCGCCCGATCCGCCGAGGAACGGCCCGCACCTGGGGACCGGCCGAAAGCCGTCAAAACCGCATCAGAGTGACGTCAGAGCCCTTGAACGCTCAGCCGTGCGCACGTTGGATGGATGACGTGAACACCGGACCGCGCTACGACGACCGGCCGCCGAATCCGGTGGCGCCGGGGAAGCGCCCTGTTCACCTGCCGCTGAGCTAGCGCCCGTCGGGCCGAGGGGTGAAGTTTCCCCTGGGCCCCGGAAGCAACTTCACCGCACTTCACCGCACGGCTGTGGCCCGGCTTCCCGGGCCTCGCGCCGCCGTGCCCATCTCCAGGAACCACTCATGCCTTCCTTCCTTTCCGGCCGGACCGTCATGGTCACCGGCGCCACCTCCGGCATCGGCTACGAGACCGCCCGCCTGCTCGCCGAGTGCGGCGCGACCGTGCTGCTTCACGGCCGTACCCCGGAGGAGGCCCGGGCAGCGGTCACCCGGCTCATCGCGACCGCGGATGTCGATGCCGAGCTCCTGCGCCCGTGCGCGGCGGACTTCGCGCACCTCGACGAGGTCGAGCGGCTCGCCAACCGTGTCATCGCCGGGCACCCGCACCTCGACGTCCTGGTCAACAACGCCGCTGTCGCCGCCCCCGAGCGCCACACGGTCACCGATGACGGCAACGAGCTGTCCTTCCAGGTGAACTTCCTCGCCCACTACCTGCTCACCCATCTGCTCGAACCGGCGCTCACCACCGACCCGGGCGGCCGGGTCGTCAACGTCTCGTCCTCGATGCACCGCTCCGCGTCGATCTCGTGGAACGATCCCAACCGCACGCGCAGGTACTCGAGCCTCGCGGCCTACGCCCAGTCGCGGCTCGCCCTTACCGTCTTCGCCGCGGACCCCCGCGTCACCGCGGTCTCCGTCGACCCGGGCGTCTGTGAGACCGCCCTGCGGCCGCTCTACGGACACGAGGGCGCGACGCCCGCCTCGGGGGCCGCCCACGTCGCACGGCTCTGCGACCCGGCGCTGGAGATCGTCAACGGCGCCTACTACGACCGGAGCACGCGCAAGGACGCGGCCCCCGGGGCGACCGAGGAGCACACGGTCAAGAGGCTGAGCAAGCTCGCCGACCTGCTGGTCGGTCACTCCTCCTGAAGCGCGGAACCCAAGACCACCCCGGCCGCCAGGCCGGCCGGCGCTGACGCTCACGGCGCCGGTTACCCGCGGGGGCGGCCCGCCGTCCAGGGCCGCCCCCGCCTCTGCGTCCCTTGAACCGAGGCGGCATCCGTCGTGATCGAGCTCCCTCCTTTCAGTCCTCCCGCTCTCGCCCGCTGGTTTCCCGGCGGGGCCGCGGGCGTCGCGGCTCTGCCCGAGCACGTCCTCGCCACCGGCAACGGCCGCTGGTGGGCCGACCGCGCCCCCGATCCGCGGGTGGTGGCGGTCTCCAGCGGGGACCACGTTCTGCTCCGTGGGGACCCGGGCGCGCTGTCGCCCGATTCGCTCGCTCCTTTCGCAGACCGCTACGTCGAGGCACCGGCTCGCTTCCTGCCCCGCCTCGGCGGTGCCTTCGCCCGCGTGGACCCGTGGGAGCGCATGGTCTACGTGCACCGGGAGCCCGCCATGGCCGCCCGCCCGGCACCCGGGGTCACGGTCCGCCGGCTGACCCCGCGCGACGCGTCGGCTCTCGTCGCCCTCGGCCCCGGAGCGGCCTGGATCCACAAGACTTGGGGCGGCCCGGAGCGGCTCGCCGCCTCCGGTCTCGCCTGGGGTGCCTTCCACCGCGGGCGTGCCCTCTCGCTGGCATGCACCTACTTCCTCGGCACCGGCCACGAGGACGTCGCAGCCCTGGCCGACCCCGGCCACCGCAGGCAGCACCTCGCACTGGCCTGCGTCACCGCCCTGTGTGCGGACATCGCCGCCCGCGGCCGCACACCGAGCTGGACCTGCTCCCGCGACAACCGCCCCAGCCGCCTCCTGGCCTGGTCGGCAGGCTTCCGCCTGACGCGCGAATACGTCCACTACGCCACCGGTCCGGCTCGCCGTCAGATGCTCAGCAGGCAGGCGGAGGCCGCCTGACCGCGCGTGCCTGACAGGCCGGGCGGCACGAGGTGGAGGGCGCGAGCGGTCTGGTGGGCGCACCATGGAAGGAGCAGGCGAGCGGCGTAAGGGCTGGGCAGGAGCCCGTTTCATGGCGCGTGGACGATTGCGGATCTACCTCGGGGCCGCCCCGGGGGTGGGGAAGACGTACGCCATGCTCCAGGAGGGCCGGCGCTTGGCCGCGGCCGGCGCCGATGTGGTCGTCGGTTTCGTGGAGCCTCACGGGCGACGGCCGACTGCCGCTCTTGCCGAGGGTCTGGAGACCGTTCCCCGGCGTGCCATGGAGTACCGCGGGGCGACGTTCACCGAGATGGACCTGGACGGGTTGCTCGCCCGCCGCCCGCAGACCGCCCTGGTCGACGAGCTCGCGCACACGAACGTCCCCGGCGCCCGTCATGCCAACCGGTGTCCCGCAGCGGGAGCCCCTGCCCGACGAGGTGGCACGCCGCGCGGACCAGATCGAACTGGTCGACCTGCCGCGGGAGCTGCTGCGGCGGCGCATGCTCCACGGTGACATCTACCCCTCGGAGCGCATCGAGGCCGCCCTCACCCACTACTTCCGCGTCGGCAACCTCACCGCCCTACGGGAACTTGCCCTGCTGTGGCTCGCAAACCGAGTGGAGGAGGGCCTGTAGCGCCACCGCGCCGAACACGGCATCACCACTCCCTGGGAGACCCGCGAGCGCATCATGGTGGCCCTCACCGGCGGCGCGGAGGGCGGCATACTGATCCGCCGCGCCGCCCGCGTCACGGCCCTGGCCCTCCTCACCCCCCCGTAGGCGGGGGGTCAGTGACCGGCGGACCGGTCGGACCGGCGGACGTCGACCCCGAAGTGGCCCAGCAGGCCGAACAGAGCGGCCTGATCGGGGACGCCGGCCGGATCCCGGGCGACCCGCTTCGGGCTCGTGCCCCTGGCGTGTACGACGAACCCCGTCCGCGCGTCCGCGGGCGGGACCAGCTCGACGTGGTCGATGGCGCTCCAGGACAGGTGCCTGCTGAACCTGACCAGGAGGATCCAGTCGTAGAGGAGCAGCCCGTCCGGTGTGACGGCGACCGTCCTGAAGTCCACGGCCCGGCCCTCGTGCAGACGTGTCAGCATCCGGGGAAGCCGTGCCTGCGCGATCATCGGATCCACCAGGCGGGCGAAACTCGCGAGTTCGTTCCGTTCGTCGGAGGGAGCGAAGGCCGCCATCCGGTGGCGGCTCCCCCGGTACCGGAGCCGGTAGACGTATCCGGGCCGGCCGTCCTTCCGCGGCAGGAGGGTGGTGCCGTGCTCGAACCTCTCGACCTCCTGCCACCTGACGAGGAAGGTCCTGCCGCGCCCCGGACGCCCCATCGCGCGCAGTCCGTGGAAGAAGACGGCGCCGTGCTCGTGGACGTATATGGTCTCGTCCGGCACGGAGAACACACCGAGGCGCGCGCCGAGTGAGGCTTCGGCGGCCAGCTCTTCGGCGACCGGCGTCATGTGGTCCTGGCCGTGCGCGTGGAGGAACCGTGCCGTGGCCTTCGCCGAGGTGAGCAGCACTCCGCTCAGCGCCAGAGCGCACACCCCCGCGAAGCCGGCCATGTTCGTCAGCCACTGCCCCATCGCCGGCGAATCGCCGGAGGGCCGTTGGGCGAGTCCTCCGGCGACTCCGAGGGCGGCCGTCCCCAGGACGATGAAGTAGATCCTTTCCGCCCGGGGCTGGGCATCGCCGAGGCCCCGGAGCAGTCCGCGGCCGCACCGCAGCAGGTCCACCCCCAGGGCCAGGACGAGGAGGCACCACAGGAAGAGGGCCCAGCCGCCCAGCCACCGGTTCTGCCCCGGGGCTGCGCCGTATGTCCACCACACGATCCACACGGCGCCGAAACCGCCGCACACGATCATGATGGCCCCGGTCGCCACGGCATGACGTCCTGCCGCCGTGGCCATGCCGGGACGGGCGGAGGTCACGAGGGCAGACCGGAAACCCTGAACACGCCGTGAGCCGTCTCTCGGTCGATGCGCTCCGACAGCTCGCACAGGGCGGCCGCGCCGCTCAGCAGGGTGCCGCGCCGGATCGACGTGCGGGCGTCCATGTCGAAGCGGTACCACATCGCGGGGTTCCGGACCATGACGGTCGGGTCGATCTCGACCAGGCCTCCCTCCGTGTCGCGGAGGACCATCCGCTGGGCCACCCCGTCGTACCACCGGACCGAGACGAGGGAGTCGGTGCGCACCGTGTCCTCCACCAGCACTCCGCGCTTGCTCAGCAGCCCCGGACGCACCGAGACCCGAGGCGGAACCAGGATCACGAAGATCAGCCCGGCCAGGCCGGTCCAGAGCAGGCCGCGCGTCACGTCGAGCTGGCCGAGGCACGCGTCCATGGTGAACAGGGCGATGAAGAGGAGGAACGCGACACCGATCGCCGAGCGTTGCTCACCGGCCCAGTGGGTGTCTTGTGCGAAGCCTCGTTCCATGAGGGTCACGCTAGGGCGGGCTGAGACCCTGGTGCGGGACCCTGATGTGCTGCTGATGTGATGGCTACGAGACTTTGACGGGGTCCCCGCCAGACGGGAACCCCGTCGCCGTCAGCGGCCTGGCGGGCTGCTCGAAGACGCCGGCCAGGAGTGGTCGTACTCTGGCGTCCGCGCCTCGCGGTGGGACATGCGTCAGGGAGCGCAGCCCGCCGCCTTCAGGGCCGCCGGGAGGTAGGCCGCGATGAAACGGGCGAGGTCCTGGCGGCGCCGATCAACGTCGGGTGGGCTCTTGTCCACCCATACCTCGACCACGTAGCGGCGTTGCTCGCCTTTGTAGGTGCACTCGTCGTACGCCATCGCCGCGCTGTCGGCGATCCGTGCGTCGCTGCCTATCGCGGCCTTCTGCGGATTCCCGGAGCGCAGCAGGTTGCTGCGCTTGACTTCGAGCGGGTCGACATCGGCGGGCACCAGACTCGCCTGGAAGGTGAGTTCGCGCCGCTTGTCGACCTCCATTGCGCAGCCGGTGATGTCTCCACCGTCCTCGTACGTCTTTCCCTGGTGGAGGGATTCACCGGGCGGCAGCAGCGGCTCCAGCAAAGACGGCCGCACCTCGACGCCGCAGACATCGCCGGGTACCGCGTACGCCTGGCCCTGAGCGCAGCTCGTCGCACCGGTGAGCAGGAGCAGGAGCAGCAGTAGGGGGAGGAGGGCGGTTCGGCGGGGGTTCACTGGTCACCTGCCAGGCCTTGGGCCTTCTGGTTTCCGTCGAAGGCCGCCCCGTTGATCTCGGAGGTGAGCACGTAGCGGCTGTTGCCGCCGCTGGGGTTGACCTTCGCCCATTCGTCGGCGAGTGCCTGGAGCTGTCGTTCCCGGGCCGTGAAGGTCTCTCCGTTCTGACGCGTGGTCTCGGCGTTGATCCGCGCCTGTTCGTCGAGCTGCCACTGGTAGGCGAGGGCATCGATCCCTCGCTGGGCGGCATCGCCGACGACGGGGATGAAGTTCGCGGCTCCGCCGAAGCCGTGGTAGAGCCACTTGGCGTTCCAGGACGCGTCGTCCTTGTCCGTCTTGAGGGCCTCGTAGCGGGCCTCCTCCAGGAAACCCACTGTCGCACCCGACCGGAGCAGGGTCTCCTTCGGGTCGCTCGGGTGATCCGCGTGGATGTCCTTGATCATCTCGTGGTTCATGGCCTCGTTGAGCATGCCGTAGGCGTCTTGGCTGCGGGAGACCTGCTTGCTCACCTCCAGCAGTTGCCTGCGGTCCAGAAGACGGGGGTCGTTCTCGTCATCGGCGAGCGAGCTGGCGGAGTGGTGGACGACGTCGCTGTGCGTGGAGAGGATCTTGGCCATGTCGTCGCGCATCTCGGATGGGAAGTCGTCGCCGCGCTCGGACAGGTACTTCAGGGAGCGGTCCAGGACCTGGCGGTGTTCGTGGGACAGGTCATCGGGGCGGGTGGCGCTGTTCGGGTCGACGCCCGTCGCCGCGGCGACCAGGGCGGCGCCGGTGGCGTCCCAGGCCGTGTTGCCGTCCTTGCTGTCGAGGGGCGTGTCGTCGAAGGTCCGCCGGTCGCCGAGGACGTGCTGGGCGTTGTCGGTGGGCCGGGTGGTGTTGAAGAACTCGGTCGCGGCGTGCGGGCTGCCGGCCAGGGCCTTCATGAAGCCGGTCATGGGGTCGCGGCCGAAGTCCTCGCCGGTGAAGTTCATCTTCGGTACCGGCGGGATGCCGCCGTTCCAGTAGCCGGCGGGGAGCTTCGCCTTCTTCTCGGTGGCTACCAGCGCGTTGCCGTAGTCGTTGAGGAAGCGGTCGTCCCAGTCGCCGTTGCGCATGAGGTTGCTCATGATCTGGTAGCCGTACACCTGGCTGCCCCTGGTCTGGATCCGCTCCTCGCCCAGCCGCACCATGTCCTTCTCCCAGGTGCGCATGGCGGGGCTGTCGGACTGGGTGGCGCCGGCCAGGGTGAGGGAGAGGTTGTGCTGGAAGTCGCCGAGCTTGTCGTGGCGGGAGCGCTGGAGGGTGCCGCCGTCCGAGGGGTCGGCGAGGTCCGCCCAGAAGTCCAGGAGGCCGCGCGGGCCGATGGTGGTGGCGAGCTTCTCCTGGAAGAGCCGGTCGTCCTTGTACCTGGCCAGGTCGGAGTTGAGCTTGTCGAACTCCTCGGGGGTCAAGTCGTCCCCCCTGGTCTTGAGGAGTTTCGCGATCCGGTCGGCGTCCTTCATCGCGTCCGCCGCGCGGTCGCGGTCGTAGTAGGCGGCGTCCGAGAAACCGTACGGGGTCTGGTCGACCAGCATGGTCAGGGCCTGGGCGGCCGTCGTGTCGCTCTCGGTGGCGCCTTGAAGGATGCGCTGGACCTCGTCCCGGAAGGCGGTCGCGTCGGCCTCGGTGTGCTCGGGGACCGTGTGGCCCTTGGCGGCGCGGTCGGGGTGGACGTTCACCGTGACGGTGAAACCGCCGTCCCCGGTCCCCACGGCGGTGAGGTTCTTCTCCAAAGCCCGCGAGATCGCCTCGTTCAGCCGAGCCTTGTAGCCGACGAGTTCGCCGTGGGTGTCGCGAAGGATGTTTCCGATGCTCGTGGCTTCGGTGGCGGCGTCGGCGAACTCCTTGGCCGTCTTGCCGATGAACTCCCTCGTCACGGTGGCGTTCACCCCCGCCCAGTTGGCCTTTGCGGCCTTCCCGCCCATATCGCCGCGGGCATCGGATTCGAGCTCCCACAGCTTGGTGGCCATGGCCGTCCAGTCGGCCACTGCGGTGGACAGCTTGGAGAAGTCCGCGAAGCGCAGTGCGTCCAGGTCCATCAGTGCTGTGCCCTCTCCTCGAAGCCCTGGTTTAACTGGGCGAACTTGAACTGGGTGGCGAGCCAGTGCTCGTCTCCGGCGTGGGCGTTCTTCGTGTAGTCGAGGTGGTTGGATATGTGTGCGCAGGCGTCCAGCAGCGTGCCTACCTGGTCGTGCCACTTGTCCGCGAGCGTCGACAGCGCGGCGCCCAAGGCGAAGTCCTTCTTCAAGGAGGCGGCCGCCTCGTGGGTGCTGGCCTTGGCGTGGTCGCCGTCAGTGCCGAGCCGCTGGCGGAGTCTGAACGCCGCGTCCCCGATCGCCGCCAGATCCTGATGGTCGATCTCCAGATCCCCCTGCGGCCCTGGACCGCCGCGGCCTCCCGGATCGAGCTGATTGAGCCGCATCGACACCTGCCTCTCGGCCGCGGCTGCCTTCAGCTCCGCCCATTCGTCATCGAACGACACGAGACCTCCATGGTGATCGGATGTCCATCGGATCAATGAGGCTAGATCACCGATGAGGAAGCTCCACCCCCGGCGTGCGGGTTTCCGGCCTCAGGAGGCCGGGTCGGGAGCGGCGGGCAGGGAGAGGACCATGGTCAGGCCTCCGCCGGGGGTGTCCTCGGGCGTGAGCGTGCCGTTCATGGCCTCGGTGAGGCCCCGGGCCAGGGCGAGGCCGAGGCCGAGGCCGGCGGTGTTGTCGCGGTCGCCGAGGCGCTGGAACGGCTCGAAGGCGCGCTCACGGTCGGCGGGGTCGATGCCGGGGCCGCGGTCGGCGATCCGGATCTCGACCCGGCCTGACAGTGAGCTGGCCGTCACGAGCACGGGGCGGTCCGCGGGAGCGTGGCGGACGGCGTTGCCGACGAGGTTGGCCAGCACCCGTTCGAGCAGGGGCGGATCGGCTTGCGGCGCGGGTACCGTATCCAGGTTCTGTACGTCGACGGCGGGCCCGGGCGCGGAACGGAGGTCCAGCGAGTCCAGGGCGGCCGGCAGGACTTCTTCGAGGGTGGTGGCCCGCAGTTCCAGGGTGAGGGCGCCGGCCTGCAGGCGGCTGAGGTCGAGCAGGTTCTCCACCAGGCTGTTCAGCCGGTTCAGGGAGACCTCGGCGGAGGCCAGCAGTTCCGCGCGGTCCTCCTCGGAGAAGTCGACGTCCGGAGTGCGCAGCGAGCTGACCGCGGCCAGCGCCCCCGCCAACGGGGTCCGCAGGTCGTGGCTGACGGCGCGCAGCAGGGCCGTGCGCAACCGGTCCGCCGCCTTGATGGGTTCGACCTCGGCGGCGGCCTCGGCCAGCCGGGCCCGCTCCACCGCGGCGCCCACGTGCGCGGCGAAGGCCGCCAGGACACGCCGCTCGGATGAGGGCAGCGGGCGGCCGCGGCCAGTTCGACGCTGTCCATTCCGAAGGTCTCCCGCGTACGTTCCAGCAGTGCCGGAATCGTCTGGTCGCCGCGTACGATGCTGCCGGCCAGCGAGGACATCGTCTCCGCCTCTGCCGTGGCCCGGGCGGCGCGGCGGGAGAGCCGTAGGGACCTGTCCGCGGCCGCGGCGACGGTGGCCGCGACGACGGCGAAGACCGCCAGGGCCAGCACGCTGTCGGGGTCGCTCATGGTGAACTCGCCGACGGGCGGCATGAACCAGTAGTTCAGGAGCAGCGCGGCGGTCAGGGCCGCGATCAGGGCGGAGGCCACTCCGCCGATGCAGGCCACGCCCACCACGGCCACCAGGAAGAGCAGGGCCTCGCTGGTGAGGTTCAGCGTGCCGCGCGCACGGTCGAGGGCGAGGGTGAGCAGTACGGGGAGCAGTACGCCGGCGACCGGTCCGGCGACGAGCCGGGAGGTGGGGAGCGTGCGCCGGCGCGAGGGCAGCAGCCTGCCGCGGCCCGCCCGCTCGTGCGTGACCATGTGGACGTCGATGTCCTCGGACAGCGCCACGACGGTCTCACCGATTCCCCGGCCGGTGAGGAAACGTTCCAGCCGACGGCGGCGGCTCGTACCCAGGATGAGCTGGGTGGCGTTCTCCGCCGTCGCGAAGTCCACCAGCGCGGCGTGTGAGACCCCCGCGGCGAGCCCGTCGCTGCGTGTGACGTGTACGGCGAGCAGCTCGCCGCCCGCGGACCGGCCGGCGATACGCCCTGGCCGGGCTGGCCGGGCATGACACGGAGCGGGTGTGCCTGCGGCAGGAGCACCTCACCGCCCGCGTCCGGGAGGTCTTCGGCGACGAGCTGGACACCACGGTTACGGACTGGGCGTGCTCGCACGGTGACCTCGGCTGGGCCAACGTCACGGCCCCGGAGTTCATCCTGCTGGACTGGGAGAGCTGGGGGGCGGCCCCGGTCGGCTATGACTCTGCGTGCCTGTGGTCGGCATCCCTGGCCGTGTCGGCGCTCGCCGAGCGGGTACTCACCGAGTTCGTCGACGTTCTCGAAACCCGCTCCGGTCGTCTGTCCCGCCTCATGCTCTGTGCCAATGTCGAGCGCGCACATCGTCGTTCGGGCCGGTTGACGCCACTGACCACCCAGGCGCGGACCGCAGCCAAGGAGTTGCTCCGCACGCGCGGCCCGGCCCGAACAGCGAGTCTGGTTCCGCGGCCTGGGCGTGTGTGGGTGTCGGCGGTTCGGCGGTGCGGACGCGGGAGGCGAGCAGAATCGCCCGGCGCCGGGTCTGGGGTACGCCGTAGTCGGCGGCGTTGAGGATCCCGGTCCACACCGAGAACCCCCAAGTGCGCAGGATGACCGCGTACTGGCGCCACAGGGGGAGCACGTCGGGGACTTCCTCCAATGCGATCCACTCCGGCTCGCCGACCGAGTGGAGGGCGTGGAGATAGCGCATCGGCTCGGCGGCCGGCAGGGAACGCGCGTCCTTGCAGGCGGTCAGCAGCTGTACGCGGGTGTCGCGGCCGGCGGCGAGGTCGGCGACGGCCTGGTGGACCAAGGGCTGGTCGACCAGCCCGAGCCGCTTGCCGGCCATCGACCATGCCTGACATGGCGGCGACGCCAAAAAGCCCCAGGTCCGTCCCACCAGCGGCCGGGCCGGATACAGGGCCACGTCGGTGCGGATCGTCAGCTGCCCGGCAGCCGCCCGCGTCCGACACGCCCACTCGTCCCACTCGAGCCCGACCTCGCGTATCCCGAACACCTTCAGAGGGTGGCTCCAGCCCCCCGGACCCGCGAACAGATCCAGAACCAACGGCGGGGAGACGGTCACGAGGCAAGCCCGAAGCCGTCCTGCACCGGCTCCACTTCGGACCCGCGGCAGGACCAGGGCGAGCACCCGCTCTACACGCCCTGTTCCAGCTCCTCCAGATCCGCCTCAGCGGCCTGGGCCTGCTGGGCGGCCCACTCCGCGGCCGTGACGTGGTCGATCGGGGCTTCGCCGAGCGGGACGCGGGAACGGTGGAGGAATGCCTTCCCGAGGAGCCGGTTTCCGCTAGCGTTCGCGCGAGCGTTACCCGCCCGGATCGCCTCATCGAACTTCACCACGTCGTCCCATTCCGCAGGCGAAGTGTCGCGGATGTGCCGCCACTGCGCGTTGCCGTGGAACGGGCAAGTTATTGAGAATCGAGACAGGTTCGTGACCTTTCGTCTGGGGGAGGGAGCGTCCTCCCGGGGTGGTTGAGGGTGTGTGAGCAGGGTGAACACCGTTGGGGGTGATGGCGGTGTGGTCGGGTCTCTACCGTGTGGGTGGAGGCGGCGGCGCTGACGGAGTTCGTTGACTGAGGAGTTGGAGGCGCGAAAGGCGGCAGCCCGTCCCACTGGAGAGGCGCGAGGCTCAGATCGCGGAGCTGACCGCGTGGCTTGAGGGTGAGCGGGAGGCGGTGGAACCCGAGGCGCGGGCGGTGGGGGCGGTCGTGGCGGCGAGCTGGCGGGAGGGGCTGTCGGTGGAGGCGTTGCCTGATCTGTACAGGGACGTCGTCGAGCTCGTCGAGCTCGTCGAGCTCGTCGAGCTCGTCGAGCTCGTCGGGCACGCCGCGAAGCCGATGCGGGCGAAGCGGGCGAAGCAGATCGTGCCCAGGATCGGCCTGCCCACGTGACCGCGAAGATCAAGGGAACGCGAGGGAAGCTGAAGCGACTGGTGGAGCGGGATGGCTGGTAGAGGACCAGCCCGGCCAGTTCGCTCTGACCGCCGCGCGGCGGGTGGGAAGTCGGGCGACCCGGAACAGCCAACATGCGGCCTGAGGGCCTGAGCCTGATCTTCACTAGAGAAGAGCCGCACCCTTTCTCTTTCCCACAGCGTGGACCTATCGTGAGGGCCGCCGGCAGGTTGAGGACAGGGGGCATCCATGAGGCGGGGCAAGCGCATATCGGTCTTAGGCCTGGCCATGGTCACGGTTGGCGTGATTGGGGGCTGCACGGGCGCAAAGCCCGACCATTCTGTGCAGCCGCAGGGAACGGCTTTGGCACCGACCACGACCTCGACCACGCTGTTGGGTGACGAGACGGCCCTGACAGTCGGCGGTGTCCTCACCCACTCGGGTCTGGAAGCGGCGCTACCGAAAGCGGATGAGCTCCCTCCCGGCTGGAATCTACGGAAGGATGACTACGACCTTCCTTGGAAAGGTGACTTGGATGCCTACAGGGGGCGCCAACTGGGGCTGTGCTTCCATGAGAGGGGGATACAGCTTCCTCCCCACGGCGCCTCGTACCATGTGAACACCTCCGCAGGAGATGGAGATGATCAAGGTGCCCATATCGATCTCGGTGTTCTCACCACTGGCGAAATAGCGATGGATAGGTCGCTCACGCTGGCACATCGTGTCGCTCTGGCCCAGGAAAACCTGCGGGCGAGCCGAGCAGAGATCGATTGCCTCAACCCTGTCGACTCCCGCATCGGTGATGGAAGCATCAGCTTTAACTATGAAAACTACTCCTACGTCACCATGTATGTGAGCGGGGTAGAAGTTAAGATCGAGGCGCCTCGTTCCGGTCCCGCGCCAACGGCCGAGGCATGGGCGCGTGTCCTTGAGCAGCGCATCCGGTCGGTCTCAGACGGGAAGACACCCACTGCCCGGATCGCCGGACGCTGAGGCCCGACAACCCCGTATTCCCTAACCCTCTGGGCCAGAGCGCCGCTCGCACAGCGTTGGTGGGTTAATGCCCTTCGCCGGTGGCTGTAGCCCTTTCCTCCGGAAGGGCTACACCCTTCGATGGTTCGACCACCACCTGGCGGGTCAGCTCAGCCGCCGTGACTTCCGGGATCACGGAACTCTGGGCCGAGGCCGAGGCCGAGGCCGATGCGATGCAACGCAATGAGGTGTGTGCCTTCAGCTGGAGATTCTGCACGGATGAGGGCCCGGGCGAGGTGCTTCAGGAGGATGGGACGGGCCTCTACTTGGACGCGGTCTTCGATGTTCGAGTCCAGCCGGGCGTCACCGCGGCGGAGCCCATCGCTCCCCCTGTTGCGCCCGCGGTGTTCGGACGCTTCGAGGCTGACGCCCCGAACGAGTTGTGGACCGGCGATGCCCTGCACGGACCGATGTTCACGGTGCGGATGTGTTCGGACTTCCCTCACTCGGCGAGGAGTCTCTCCCGCCTCGCCAGCCTGGCCCCCCGCCACGAACTCAGAAACCCCAGCACAAGGCCGATCAAGACGAACCACCGCCATGCACCTTCGAGGACAGGCTCAGTCACGGAAGCGACGCTGAGTACCGCATAGAAGACGCAACCGGCAGCGTTCCCCCAGAACCGCACTCCTGGACTGACTCTCACTCTCATGACCCCCCACAGACACAAACGACGCCACCGATGACGATCAGCACAGTAGACGAATGGATCACAGCGCCATCCAACCGGTGACGGCGGCAGCGCCAGACAGCTCACTGACCCCCGACACCTTGCCGACCGACGCGACACCTCGCCGGCGATCGCCCCGCTGGGACCAGACCAGCGGGGCGATTCCACTCTCGCTCTTCGGCACCCTGGATGCCGCGCCTGTCGGGAATTTCAGCGTCGCTCAACAAGCGGGTGGCGCTGGTGGCGGGGTGTTGGGGCCCGGCTTGCCCAGTGCCGTTCGGGTTTCGGCCAGAGCCCGGTGAGCGGCGGCCAGGTGGGTGTGCAGCGTGCTCTGGAGTTCGATGCGGTGCAGGACGGACCGCATGCTCTGGGGCTGGCCGGGTCTGGTCAGCGCGGTGAGCGGGATCAGGGCTTGGGTGTAGTGGGACAGCGTCCGGGTGAGGGGGACAGCGGCGGTGGTGAGGGCTTCGACCTGGTCCCAGGGCAAGGCGGGGACCTCGCATGCCTGCTTGGCGCGATGTACGGCGTCGTCGCTGAACCGGTCGATCAGGTGGCTGATGAGGGAGATGTGCCGGGCGGCGGTGAGCATGCCGGCCGCACCCGGGACGATCGGATGCGTTCGGGAGTCCGTGATGACGGCGTCGACGGCGGCGGACGGGCCGAGGTCGTCAAGATCATGTGGTTCGTACAGGGTGGTGCTCCGGTTTCGGTACGGGGGCCGGGACGGCGCTGTGGTCGGTGAGGCGTCAGGGGGCTTGCCACAGGGTGCGCGCGATGTGTTCCGTGCCGCGCGGGGTGCGGGGCCGGGACGGGATGTGCCAGCCGGGGCGGGGCGCGCGGTGGGCGATCACACGCCATCCCGCCCCGCGCAGCGAGGCACCGGACTCCCCGTCCTGCATGTACGTGATCAACCTGCGGTAGCCGAGGGCTTTCGCCGCCCGCCACGCGGCCCCGTACAAGAGTGAGTTTGCGTTGGCAGCGCCGTCGGTGCAGGTGCGGGTGACTTCCAGGGTCGCCCGGTCGTCGAGGTGCCGGGCGACGGGCCGGCCGACGGTGGCGACGGCGCGCAGGACACCGGCTTCGTCTGCGGCGCCGACGGCGAACACCATGCCCGCCGGCGGCGGATGGTGCCGGTGCCAGGCGGCCACGAAGGCCTTCGCATCGCGGGAGCGCACAGGCGCCACGTGCAGCCGGGGCCCGCTCATGCGGCGGTTCCGAAGTCGGACTGGCGCGGTGCGGCCTTGGCGACAGCTCGGGCGGTGATCGCATTCGAGGCGGCGGCGGAGGCGGCGGCCAACTCATTCGCGCCGGGCTCGAGGTACCAGGGGCGCAGGTCGAGCATGGCGGCCCGCAGGCCGGTGGCGAAGCACAGTGCCGTGCCCTTGGGCAGGGCGCGGATCGCGTCGGCGGGCAGGATGCGTTCCTGCCGCATGCTGATGCTGGTGGACTTGCCCGAGTCGGAGATGCTGGTGGACTTCGTCTCGACGTCGTGGTCGCCGATCAGGCGGGACAGCTTGTCGGCGAAGTCGGGGTCGTCGATGCCGGAGCCGATGACCTTGACGGTGGAGGCGGACCACATGGCGTCCATGTCCGCGTCACCCCAGACTCTCTGGCCCTGCCGGTAGGACTGCAGGATCGTGATCGGGATGATCCCGCGTGAGCCGAGGTGGGAGTACAGGTCGGGGAGGTCCGAGATTTTGCAGACGTTGGCGGCTTCGTCGAGGATCGCCAGCATCGGGGGGTCCAGGCGTCCGCAGGCGCGTTCTGCCTGGGCGGTGGCCGCCCGCATCACGCTGTCCGCGCACGCCGCGATCAGCGCCGAGGCTCCGCCTCCGCCGTCCTTGCTGAGCAGGAACAGCGTGTCGGTGGAGGTGACGAACTCGGAAGGCCGGAACTCGGCCACGCCCTTCTGCGGGGTGACCCAGGCGGCGATCTCGCTGTTGATATAGAACAGCTTGGTTTCATGACGCCACTTGTCGTGGTGTACCGGGAGTTCATCGCTTCCGGAGACCGCGTCAACGGTACGCGCTACCAGTATGAGACCAGCCTCCGTCTGCACATCGAGCCGTACTTTCAGCGCAAGCCGATCGGAGCGGTCAAGCCAAAGGACCTCACGGCCTGGCTGCGGTGGATGGTTGAGGAGCGCGGCTACGAATCGAGCACGGCCGTGAACCGGTATGAGACCCTCAGTGGAGTCTTCAGCTTCGCTGTTGCCAACGACTACATCACCAAGAACCCGTGCCAGCACGTACAGGCTGGCCGGAGGAGAGCCAAGCGGCGGATCAAGAAGACGATCCACCTACCCACGCTGGAGGAGATCGCCGCGCTGGCCGCGCACCTTCCGGGGCCGTACCAACTGCTGGTGTGGCTGATGGCCGGATGCGGGCTTCGTGTCGGTGAGGCGAGCGCGGTGTCCCTCCAGCAGATCGATTTCGAGGACGGGGTCCTCTATGTCGACAGGCAGATCACCCAGGATGGGGAGAACGAGGAACCCAGGACGCGGCGGCAGAGGGCCGCCACCAAGGGGCGGGGGAGGGCCCACTGCATCCGCCATTTGAAGTGGCGTGATCAAGATGAAGGGCGCGCTGTCCCGCATTCCGGCCACGATCGCGGCCAAAATCCGGGAGTATATCGACACATACGGTACTTACCGGGTCGAGGCCGGCCTGAACCGGATCGAGGGCAACTACCTGTTCTCGAATGTGGGCCGCACCAACATCCTCATGTACTCGCTGGTGGACAGGCTCTGGCGGACGGCAAAGAGGGCCGTCGGCATCACCAGGAAGATCACGCCGCACTGGCTCAGGCATTTCTTCGCTTCGGCCGGACTGTCCAAAGGGGTGCCGGTGACTGACATGGCCGAATGGCTTGGGCATCGCGATCCCAAAATCACCTACCAGACGTACGCCCACGTGATGCCTGACGCGCCACAGCGTCTGCGTGTGGTCATGGACTCGGTGTTCGCACTCGACACGGAGCTGTCGCTGCCCTTGTCGTTCGAGGCGCTGGCTGAGGCGGCGTAGACAGAACAGAGGTGCCCACGACTAGTGGCTGGTGCTGCGTGTTGCCGTGCCTTGGCGCCCTCTGCGCTCCCTTGAGGTCCGACCCTCTGTGCAGCAGATGTCGCCGTGGTGGGCGTCGTGCAGTTGGCGCGCCTTGCATATCGGGAGGGTGCGGGCGCCGATTACGCAGGCCGCCGGTCGGCGTCCTGCGACGGGTAACTCGCGGTCTTGACGCTGCTGGCGGGCCCGCTCTGGCGAGGCTGGCACTCAGGGGTTTCACGGGGCCCGGGGTCGTGGGAGACGGGTCCCTGAAGTCCTTGGAGCTGCCCGTTGGTGCCGTCGGCCGTCGACGGGACGAAAGTTGGCGACACCCTCGGAGTCCCGGGTCCTGTACGGCTCGGCATGCTCCCGGTGCGACCCGGCGCACTGGGGCAAGCCGCACGCCGACCGTGCCGCATTGCGCTCCCGCCGAGCGGCGTAAGCGGACTGGCAGGCCTTCCGCAGGCGCACCTAGAGTGCGGTCGTCCCTCCGCTCCGGCCCGCCGTCGGTCGGTGCGTGTGTGGTCCGTTCCTTCACATAAGAGAGCCCGTTATGAAGCGAACCACCGTGCCGTCCGCGCTCGTTTCCCTCGCCGCCGTCCTGTGTCTCATCGCCTCGGCCCCCGCGCAGGCGGCCACGGGAAGTCTCGTGACCCAGGAGCTCGATGCGAACTCGATCCCCCTGGGCACCCAGACCAGCGCCTTCCTCGGTGGGCCAGCCACGTGCGTGCATGTGCCGCACCTGACCGGCGAGACGCACTTCAGGGTCGTCAACCTCACCAGCAAGCCTGCGTCGGTATACCACAGCCCTGACTGTTCGGGGACGCCCTTCGGTCTGGTGCTCACCGGGGGCAGCGGCCTCTTCAGCGACACGCTTCCGGCCGGCGAATCGGTCCGCGTTCCCGGTGGGTTCTGAGCGTCAGGAGGCGGACCGGATGCGTGGTGGCCACGTCGAGGGTGCATCGGCGGAGGTGGTGCGGGTCCTCGGTCCCCATACCGGCCGGGACTGGTCGGTGGCAGCGGGTTCGCTGGAGTGGAGTTGCTGGGAAACGGCGGCGCACATCGGCCACGACCTGCTCGCCTATGCCGGCCAGGTCGCGTCGGGCGCGGCCGACGGCTACCTGCCCTTCGATCTCACCGTCCGCCCCGAGGCCTCACCGGACGAGGTGCTCGCCACGGTCACCGCCTGCGCCCGGCTCCTGGG
>NZ_JBNNPF010000032.1:0-102625 GCF_050275515.1 Streptomyces sp. NPDC004126
CTCATCCGACAACGTCAACTCGGCCTTCGGCCGCCCCGTACGTGCCATACCGCAAGCCTACACATCTGAACAGAATTCCTGACTCGGAAGACTAGAGCGGCAGCAGCTGCGGGCGCTTGGCGGTGCGGCCGTCGCCGGAGGAGGTGCCGCGCAGCCGGCGGCCGAGCCAGGGGCCGAGGAAACCGGCCACCCAGGCGGCCTCGGCGGCGACGGCCCCGGCGAACGCGCGGGGCGGGCGGGCCGGCAGCGGCTCCCGCCAGGCACCGCCGCTGCCCGGCAGCTCCAGGGCCTCGGCCAGCGCGGCGGCGATCCGGGCGTGGCCGAGGGGGCTGGCGTGCAGCCGGTCGGCGGTCCACAGCCGCGGGTCGGTGGCGACGGCGGCCCGGCCGGTCTCGGCGACCACCACCCCGTGGCGGGCAGCCGCGGCGCGGATGCGGGTGTTGAGCGCGTGCACGCGCGGGCTCAGCGACCGGGCCAGGGGGGCGATGCGCGCCACGTCGGGGAAGGTCACGGTGGCCACCCGGGCCCCGGCGGCGGTGAGCGCGGCGAACGCCTCCTCCAGCTCCCCGGCCACCTCGGCGGCGTCGAAGCGCGGCCTGAGCAGGTCGTTGACCCCGGCTACGACGGTCGCGAGGTCCGGCCGCAGCTCCAGGGCGGGCCCGAGCTGTTCGGCGCGGACCTGTCCGGCGAGCCGGCCCCGGACCGCGAGGTTGGCGTACCGCAGCCCGGGGGCGGCGGCCGCGAGGTGTCCGGCGAGGCGGTCGGCGAAGCCGCGCAGGCCCACCGTGTCGTCGCCGTCCCCCAGCCCCTCGGTCTGGCTGTCGCCCAGGGCGACGTAACGCAGGTACTCAGCCTTCCGCACGGGTGATCCCCTCCCTCTTGCCCAGTACGTCCGCGGTGCGCAGGCACCAGTCCCGGTGGCCCTCCTCGAAGGCCACCCCGCGCAGGCAGGTCAGATAGCCGCCGATCCGCTCGCCGCGCAGCAGGAACTCCTCCTCGTCCAGCTCGCCCCGCATGTCCCGCAGCAGCCCGCGGAGCATCTCGATCTTGGCCTCGGCGGCGGCCGCCCGTTCCAGGAGCTGCCCGATGACCGGGGCGGTGCCGATGCGGTCGGCGCTCTGCACCTTGACGAGGAGGTCGTCGCGGATCGAGGAGGGCTTGGACGCCGTCCCGGCGAACCGCTCCAGTTCGGCGCGGCCGGTGTCGGTGACCCGGAACAGCCGCTTGTTCGGCCGGGACTCCTGCACCACCTCCCGGCCCGCGACCAGCCCGTCCGCCTCCAGCCTCGCCAGTTCGGCGTAGAGCTGCTGGGGCGAGGCGTGCCAGAAGTTCGCGACGCTGATGTCGAAGGCCTTCGCCAGCTGGTAGCCGCTGTACTCGCCGTCGAGCAGCGCCGCCAGCACCGCGTGCCGCAGAGCCATGGCCACTCCCCCTTCCCTTTCCGTGTCCGCAGCGGCACGATACTCAAAAACATGACTACTCGCATTCTTGAGTAGTCATCGGCATCACCGACAGGAGGAGGGGCCACATGGGGACCGTGGACACGGCGGGGACCGCCGAACGCTTCCGCGCAGCCGTGGAGAAGCGCGATCTGGCCGCGCTGGACGAGCTGTTCACCGACGACATCCGGCTGTACAGCCCGGTGAAGTTCAAGCCGTTCGAGGGCAAGGCCGCCGTCCTCGGCCTCTTCGGCGTGCTGCTGCGCACCTTCGAGGACCTCCGCTACCTCGGCCGGCTGGACGGCGGCGCCGAGACCACCTCCGGCGACGGCGAGGCCCCGACGGTGATCCTGCCCTTCCGCGCGCTGGTGGCGGGCAAGCAGATCCACGGCATCGACCAGCTCCAGTTCGACGAGGCGGGCCGGGTCAAGGAGTTCACGGTGATGGTCCGCCCCCAGTCCGCCGTCCAGGCCCTGGGCCAGGCGGTCCTGACCGGCCTGATCGCCGACGGCCTCGCCCCGGAGGCCTGACGGCCGGGCCGTGCGCGCGCCCGCGGCAAGTACTTGCTAGATTGGCAAGTACTTGCCGGGCAATCGCACCCGCGGCCGCCCGGCCGCCATACGGGGGACCACCATGAACGAGCAGACCGCCGCCGCGGCGGCACTGAAGGGGATCGCACGGATCGAGGCCGACGCCCGGCAGCGGAGCCGACGGCTCACCGGCTGCCTGTGGGCCTTCGCGGGCTGGCAGCTCCTCCTCGTCCCCACCGTGCTGCTGTGGCACGGGCGTACGGGCACGCTCGTCGCCACGGCGGCGAACGCGGTCGTCGTGGTGGCGCTGTCCGCGTTCGCCACCCGGCAGCCCGTCGTGCCCCGGGGCCACGCCCGCCGCTACCTCGGCGCGATCGGCGCGTGGGCCGCCACGTACGTACTGGCCCTCGTGCTGGGCCTCACCGTCTTCGCGGACAGCACCGCCTACGCGGCCGGGGCGGCCCTGCTGTGCGCGCTGCCGCCCGCCGCCGCGGCCTGGCGGGAGGGCCGCGCGGCATGACGACTCCGGCCGACCGGACCCCGCACCCGCGCCACGCGCTCGCCCCGCTGCTCTCCTCGGCGGTGCGGCTGTCGATCGTGGCGGCCCTCGCGCCCGTGGAGAAGGCCGAGTTCGGCTACGTGCGGGACCTCGTGGAGATCACCGACTCCGCGCTGTCGAAGCAGGTCGCGCGCCTGGAGGAGGCCGGCTGGGTCACGGTGGAGAAGGGACGGGTCGGGCGCATGCCGAGGACCTGGCTGCTCCTGACCGGGGAGGGCCTGGCCGGCTACCGGCGGCACGTCGCCGCCCTCGCCGCCATCGCGGGCCCGCCGCGCTGACCGGCGTGTCGCCTCCGGGAGCGTCCCGCGCCGGTACGAGGATGGGCCGGGCGTTTCCGCACCTGACGGACCGCGCCCACGCGGCTACGCACCGCCCCGGGGAGCCGCCCACGAGTACTGTGGAAGGGCTTCCGGGGGCGCACCGGCGGATGGGGTACACCGTGTCGACATCGAGTCACGAAACGTTCGGCGCGCCCTGCTGGGTCAGCCTCATGGCCCGCGACCTCGATGCGTCCAAGGAGTTCTACAGCGCGGTCCTCGGATGGGAGTTCGGCCCCGCCCACCTCGGGGAGGCCTTCGCCGTCGGCTTCGCCTCCGGGGTCCCGGTGGCCGGGATCGGCGCGCTGCCCCCGACGCTCAGCATCCCCGTCACCTGGACCCCGTACTTCGCCGTGGACGACGCCGACGTCACCTCGGCACGCATCCGGGAGCGGAGCGGGACCGTCGCCGTCGGCCCCCTGTCCTTCGGCACCGGCCGGGCCGCGCTCGCCGCCGACCGGGACGGGGCGGTCTTCGGGATCTGGCAGGGCGAGGCCATCCCGGACTGGGGCATGGGCGGCGACGCGGCGCCGGCCTGGCTGGAGCTGCACACCCGGAACGCCTTCGACGCCGCCATCTTCTACGGCGAGGTCCTGGAGTGGGCCTGCGACCACGCCGGCTGCTGCGAGGTGGCCTACGTGGAGGAGGACGACCGCATCCTGCTCCGCCGCGCGGGCCGGACCGTGGCCCGCCTGCACGGCGGGACGCTCGCGGAGGCCCCCGACCCGCACCTCAGGCCCCGCTGGCGCGCCCACTTCCGGGTCCCCGACGTCGACGCCGCGGTGGAGGCCGCCACCGCGCTCGGCGGCACCGCCGTCCCCTCCGCGGACTCCGCCGCCTTCCCCCACGAGCGCACCCTGCGCGACCGCGACGGCGCCGCGTTCAGCATCGTCGGCCCGGCCGCACCGGGCCGCTTCTGAGCCGGCCCGGGCGCCCACCGCTCGCGACGCGCCTCAGCCGGGCCGGTACTCGGCCCAGGTCTTGGGCGTCTCGGAGACCCTCACGGCCGTGAGCTCGGGGATCCGCTCCGTCCAGAGGTCGTGGATCCACACGGCGAGGTTCTCCGCCGAGGGCGAGGTACCCCCCCCCATCGCCTCATTGAGGTGACGGTGGTCGAGGGTCTCGTCCACCCACTTCTTGAACGCGTCGAGGTCCCGGTAGTCCCTCACGAATCCGGCCTCCGTGAGGTCCTCCCGGCGGCCGCGGAGTTCGAGGACCACGACGTAGTTGTGCCCGTGCATGCGGGCGCAGGGGTGCCAGCCCGGCAGCCGGTCGAGAACATGGCTGGCCGAGAAGTGGAACTCCTTGGTGATCGTCAGCATGGCCACCCCCGTCGGCCCGCGAGCGGCGCGACCCCGCCCGGCACGAGTACTGCGCGCATCACCGACCGACCTCGCCGGCGCCGAGAATGGCTCGGTTGAGGGAGACGCCGGACAGGAACCGCTCCCGCACCGCGTCATCGGCGATCAGGTCCGCCTTGCGCAGGACCGCACCCCTGGCACGGTCGAGCAGGCCCCGCGCCTCGTCCTCGAATCCGCGCGCCGAGAGGACGAGCGCCGAGTGGTAGAGGACCTCCTCGGTCCGCAGCGCGGGCATGTCCCCCACCTCGCCCAGGATCCGCAGCGCCTCCCGCGCGTGCTCCTCGGCCCCCTCCACGTCGCCCCGGCGCACCAGGATCCGGCTGCGCAGGGAGTGCGCGGCGATCTCGCTGCGCACCATGCCGCTGCGCCGCGTCTCGACGCACGTGGCGACCGCCAGCCGCTCCGCGGCGTCGAGCTGCTCGCCGTACTCCCCCGCGCCGGCGAGGAGCACCTCCGCGTAGAGGTTGCGCACGATGGGGACCAGATTGGCCAGCCACGTCCGCTCGGTCTCCGCCCAGGCCTCGGCGATCAGCCGGCGGCCCTCCTCCCGGTCGCCCGCACGCCGCGCCACGATGCGGGCGAGGAGCGCGGCGTTGTAGGCGTGCCAGGCGCTGTCACCGCCGCGGTCCGCCTCGAAATCGAGGGCCTCGCGCAGGGCGTCCTCCGCCTTCCCCTGGTCCCCGAGGCCCATGTGCACCTGGGCGAGGTAGTTGAGCGCTATCGGCAGCTCCGCCTTCAACGGCTCGTCGCGCAACCGCGCGACGCACCGGGTCAGCCTCGTCAGCGCCTCGGTGAGGTACCCGCTGTCGAACAGGGTGATCCCGAGCTGCATCTCCCCCAGGTTGCGGGCGTGCTGGAGGACCGGCTCCCCGCCGCCCCCGAGGCGCGGGTCCGAGGCGTACATGCGTTCCGCCTCCCGGAGCTGCGCGAGGCCGTCGGCGAGCCTGCGCTTGGAGACCTGCCGGCCGTATTCGACCCGGGCCACGAAGAGGGGCACCGGATCCCCGTGCTCCTCGGCCAGCTCCACCGCTGCGGCCAGCTTGACCAGTGAGGGGACGAGTCCCTGCGTGGCGAGGAGGGTCTTGCCGCGCAGCAGCGTCGCGCGGATGGCCAGTTCCGGCTCCGCGCACCGCCCCGCCGCCGCCTCCGCCTCGGCCGCCAGGTCGTCGATGTCGGGTCCGCCCGCAGGGCGGCTCTGCCCTCGCCAGCGCACCTCGGTCAGCGAGAGGAGCAGCTCCACGGCCTGCACGAAACGCCGGTCCCGCCCCTCGGTCCCCACCGGCAGGTCCCGGGTGGCCTTGATCACTTCCTCGCAGTGCCGCTCGGCCTCGGCGAAGGACAGTCCCTCCGTGGCCGCGTCCCGCGCGAGCGCGAAGTGCGCGTCGGCCGATGCGGCCAGACAGGCCGGCCCGCCCCGTCTCAGGTGCCGTGCGATCTCCAGCCGCCGCTCCAGGGAGGCGGCCTCCGGCCGGGCCTGGCCGAGCGCCGACGCGATCCGCGCGTGCCGCGACCGCATCTGCTCGGCGCTCTGCTGTGCGTAGACGACGCTCCACAGCGCGCGGTGCTCGAAGCGGTAGCAGTCCGCGGGCTCCCAGCGCGCCCACGCGGGCGGCTCCTCGGCGACGAGCAGGCGGTGGTCCCGCGCGATCAGCCGCAGCCGCTCCATCACGACGTCGTGCGGCACACCCGTGACCGCCGCGACCGTGCCCGACAGGAACACCTCACCCTGGGCCGCCCCGGTGACGAGCAGGGCACGGTCCTGCTCGGTCAGCGTGCGCAGCCGCTCCTCCACCACCCTCGACAGGGTGGACGGCAGGGCCACGTCGGCCCCGTGGTCGGGGCTCCACTCCTCCAGGCAGAGCGTCACGAATATGGCGTGGCCGCCCGTCAGCTCCGCCAGCCGGTGCGAGAGGGCGGGCGGAGCCGCCGGGTGCCGCTGCGCGACGAGTTCGGCGATCGCGTCCTGCGGCAGTCCCCCCATCGTCCTGCGCCGTAGCAGCCCCTCACCGGACCAGCGGTGCAGCAGCGCCTCGATCCTGGACTCCCGGCCGTCCGCGTACGCCCCGTCGCTCGTGTGGCTGAGCACGAGGGCGAGCTGCTCCCGCGGCAGTTTGCGCAGCAGCTGGTCGAGGACGAACTGGCTGCTCTCGTCGATGTGCTGGACGTCGTCGATCACGAGCACGGTCGGCGGGCCCTGCCGGACCACCTCCAGCAGGCCGTCCACGATCCGGAGCGCCGCCGCGTGCCGGAACGGCAGCAGGCTATCGAAGGGCATCGACCCCGAGTCGAGGGAGGCCTCGGTGATCTCCCGTCCCAGGGTGAACACGGCCCCGAGTCCGGGGACGATCGCGGACAGCACCTCGGGGGCCGATCGGACCACCCCCTGCCCGGCGGCGCCTAGCATCCTCCTGAACACGCCGCGCCGCTTGGGTTCCTGGTCCTCCCCGATCTTCAGGAGCAGGTCGAGCACCGGCCCGTACATCAGGTCCGGTCCGATGCCGGGCCGGCACGCGGTGGACACGATCCGGCAACCGGCCCGGCCCGCGGACCCGGCGGCCTCCGCCTCGAACGCCCTCAGCAGAGCCGACTTGCCCATTCCTGAGGCACTGTCGAAGGCGAGGGCCTGGCCGCCCCGTCCCTCCACGAGCGCCGCCAGGACCGAACGCAGTTCCTCCATGTGCTCGACGCGATCGACGAATCCGATCGGCACCCCACGTCCCCCGTCCCATGGATCTGGCAGAGCTTCCCGGCCCGTTTCGGCAGGGCGCCGCCAACGGTAGATCATCCGGGTTCGTCCCGCCCGTGACTCGGCGAGATCGGCTCATCCGGATGGCGCCGGGAAGGCCGGTCAGGCGTTGTTGACCGGGAGGACGTCCGGGGAGAGGGAGCCCGCGTGGGCGGAGGCGGAGGTCATCAGGCGGCGGTGGTGCCGGCGGCACAGGACCTCGTAGCCGATCTCCTCCGCCGGGCGGTTCACGTCGCCGACCACCACCTGCGCGCCCTCGACCACCATCTGCCCGCCCACCGTGCGGGCGTTGTGCGTGGCGCGGGCGCCGCACCAGCACAGGGCCTCGACCTGGAGCTGTTCCAGGCGGTCCGCCAGTTCGATGAGGCGCTGGGAGCCCGGGAACAGCTTCGTGCGGAAGTCCGTGGTGATGCCGAAGGCGAACACGTCCAGGCCCAGGTCGTCCACGGTCCGGGCCAGCTGGTCGATCTGCTCGGGGGCCAGGAACTGCGCCTCGTCGACGATGACGTAGTCCGCCTTGCCGCCCTTGGAGAGCCGGTCGACGAGGTACGCGTACAGGTCCATGCCCTCCCCCGCCTCGACGGCCTCCGTGACCAGACCGAGGCGCGAGGAGATCTTGCCCTCGCCCGCCCGGTCGTCGCGCGTGAAGATCACGCCCTGGAGGCCGCGCGCGGAGCGGTTGTGGTCGATTTGCAGAGCCAGCGTGCTCTTTCCGCAGTCCATCGTTCCGGAGAAGAACACCAGCTCGGGCATGGGAGGTACGGGACCTTTCGGGGCAGGGTGGGAGAGGGGGGTGCGGGAGCGGGACGGTCAGGTGCGGATTTCGAGCAGCGGGACCAGCTGCTCGGCCGCGGTCATGGAGCCGTGCATCCCGGTGAGCGCCGACTCGTTGGGCTCGTTGCGGGAGGCGGTGATCGCGACGTCGGCCTGGGCCGCGGCGATCACGTCGCCGATCCGGCCGAGGACCCGCTCGTCGCACTCCCCCGGCGCCCCGAACCAGCCCAGTGCCAGGGCCTCTTCGCGGCTCGCGACCCAGAAGCGGTCGCCGAGCACCTCGCGCCAGACGGTCAGCACGTCGGCCTCGGCGCCCGGCACCGCGTAGACGTGCCGGGCCCGGCCCTCGCCGCCGAGCAGGGCCACGCCCGCGCCCAGCTCCCAGTCCTCGTCGAAGTCGATCCGGGAGTCCTCGTCGAAGGGCACGTCGACCATGCCGTGGTCGGAGGTGACGTACAGGGCGGTGCGCGGCGGCAGCTGCTCCGCGAGGCGCTGCACGAGCCGGTCGACGTACATGAGCTGGCCGCGCCAGGCGTCGGAGTCCACGCCGTGCCGGTGTCCGGCGCCGTCGAGTTCGCTGAAGTACGTGTACACGAGCGAGCGCTCGCCGGCCGCGAGCTGGATCGCCGCGAGGTCCATCCGGTCCTCGCCGGTCATCCGGCCGTGGAAGGTGCCGCCGCTGAGCGCGATCTGGGTGAGCGGGGTGGTCTGGAAGTTCGGCGCGGACACCTGCGCGGTGTGCACCCCGGCCGCGTCGGCGAGCTGGAACACCGTCGGGTACGGCTGCCAGGGCTTCGGCGAGGTCCACGGGTGCCAGCGGAGCTGGTTCATCAGCTCGCCTGAGGCCGGGTTGCGCACGGCGTAGCCGGGCAGGCCGTGCCGGGCGGGGGGCAGGCCGGTGCCGACGGAGGCCAGGGAGGTGGCGGTGGTCGCCGGGAAGCCCGAGGTGATCGGCAGGCCGGTGCCGCCGCGCGAGCTCGCGAGGAGGGAGGTGAGGAACGGGGCCTCGTCGGGGTGGGCCTTGATCTGCTCCCAGCCCATGCCGTCGACCAGGAACACGCAGTTCCGGTCGGCCGGCGCCAGCTCGGTGATCCCGGCGGCGAGGCCGGGTACGCCCTGGCCGGCCGCGAGGGTCGGCAGCAGGTCGGCGAGGGAGCCGGAGCCGTACTGCGGGACCGGGGCGCCCGCGAGGTCGAGCAGTTCCGGCTCGTCCTGCCAGTTCGACGGTACGGAGGAGGACATCAGCGGGCGGGGCCCGAGGTCGCCGCCGTCGCCTCGCTGAGCGCCTGCGCGAAGAGCAGGGCCTGGCGCACCGTCTCCGGGCCGTCGCCGGCCTCGCTGACGCGCAGGCTGAGGTCGTCGGCGGTGGAGTTGCCGGTGTAGCCGTGGTCGGCGTCGCAGTTCTGGTCGCCGCAGGCGGCGGGCTCCAGGTCGATGCGCGAGACCGCGCCCCAGCCGATGGTCAGGACGACCTCGCGGGGCAGCTGGCCGGGCGTGTACGACTCCGGGTTGGCCACGACGCGGCTGAGCACCACGGAGGAGATGCTGGAGAGCTTGACCGACTCGGTGGAGGTGGTCGCGTACGGGGACGGCGACCCTGCGTCGGCGGCCTGCTCGTCGGTGTGGCTGACGATGAAGCGGTTTCCGGTCAGGACCAGCACGGTGACGTGCCGGCGCACCTCGTTGGAGTCGAAGGTGGTCTCCTGGTGGACCAGGTACGACGAGATCGGCTCGCCGCCCACCGCGGCCTCCACCGCCTCGGCCACGAGGGCCGGGTAGTAGCCGCTGCGCTCGATGGCCGCGCGCAGCCCCTGGGTCGTCGTACCGGATTTCGCCATGAGGTCCATCCTAAGGCCCGTACGGGCTCCCCCTGCCTGTCGTGCGCTCAGTAGCTCGGCAGTGTGCGCGGGCCGAGGTCGGTCCGGGCGGGCGGGTGCGCCACGCGGACGGTGGCGCTGAGCACGGAGAGGCCCCCGGTGGCGACGACGACCGGTTCCAGCGAGACCCCGGTCACTTCCGGGTGGTCGTCCAGCAGCCGGGACAGCCGCAGCAGCAGCTCCTCCAGGGCGGGGGTGTCGACGGGGTCGCTGCCCCGCCAGCCGAAGAGCAGCGGGGCGGCGCGGATGGAGCGGATCAGGGCGGCGGTGTCCCGGTCGGTGGCGGGGACGAGGCCGTGGGCGGTGTCGCCGAGCAGCTCGGAGGGGACGCCGGCGAGGCCGAAGGAGAGGACGGCCCCGGCGGCGGGGTCGACGGTGGCGCGGACCACGGTGTCGACTCCGCGCGGGGCCATCGACTGCACCACGGGCTGCAGCTCGGCCGGCTTCCCGAGGGCCTCGGTGAGCTCCTCGTACGAGCGTCTGAGCTCGGCCTCGTTGGTGAGGTCGAGGCGTACGCCGCCCAGGTCGGCGCGGTGGCGCAGGTGCGGGGCGGTGGTCTTGAGGGCGACGGGGTAGCCCAGGACCCGGGCCGCGCGCACGGCGGCGTCGGGGCCGGGGGCGGGGAGGGTGGGCAGCACCCGGATCCCGTAGCGGGCCAGCAGCCCGCGGGCGTCGGCCTCGTCCAGGGTCAGCGCGGCGCCCTCCTCGACGCCCGTGAGCAGGGCGGCGAGCCGGGCGGCGGCGCCCGCCTCGTCGATGTCCTCGTACTCGGGGACCTGTCCGGTCTCGGCGTTGTCCCGGCGCCACCGGGCGTACCGCACGGCCTCGGCGACGGCCTTCACGGCGCGCTCGGCGGCCGGGTAGGCGGGGATCCGGCCGGCGCCCTCGACGCCGTGGGCGCCGCCGTCGGCGTCGGCGCCGGCGGGCACCTCGGCGGGCGGCGGGGGCGCGGCGGGGGGCGCGTCGCCGGCCGCGGCGGCCAGGGCTTCGACGAGGTCGCCGAGCTCCACGTGGACCACGGCGACGGGCTTGCCCGGGACCTCGGCGACGGCCTCCCGCAGCGCCTGCGCGAGGTCGTCGGCGAGCCGGCGGTCGCTCACGGAGGGGATGGCGGTGACGACGACGGCGTCGCAGTCCTCGGAGGCGAGCGCGGCGCGCAGGGCGGTGCGGAAGTCGGCGGGGCCGGCGGCGGTCGTCAGGTCGAGCGGGGGCAGCGGGCGCAGCCCCTCGGTCAGGCAGGCGTCGTAGGTGAGGACGCCGAGGGACTCGGAGTTGCCGAGGATGGCCACCCGGGGCCCGGCCGGCAGCGGCTGCCCGGCCAGCAGCAGGCCGACGTCGACGAGCTCGGTGACGGTGTCGACGCGGATGACGCCGGCCTGGCGGAGCAGCTCGGAGACGGTGGCCTCGGGGAGCCGGGTGCCGGGGACGACGTGTCCGGCGGGGGTGTGCCGGCCGCCGAGGGCGACGACCACGGGCTTGACGGCGGCGGTGCGGCGGGCGAGGCGGGTGAACTTGCGCGGGTTCCCGAGGGTTTCCAGGTACATCAGGGCGACGTCGGTGGCCTCGTCCTCGTACCAGTACTGGAGGATGTCGTTGCCGGAGACGTCGGCCCGGTTGCCGGCCGAGACGAAGGACGACAGTCCCTCGCCGCGCCGCAGCAGGGCGGACAGCAGGGCGATGCCGATCGCCCCGGACTGGGTGAACAGGCCGATCGGGCCGCGCGCGGAGGCGGGGGCCGGGGCGAGGCAGGCGTTCAGCTCGACCTCCGGGGCGGTGTTGACCACCCCGAAGGCGTTGGGCCCGATGAGCCGCATCCCGTACGAGCGGACCTGCCGCACCAGTTCACGCTGGCGGGCGAGTCCGGCCGGGCCGCTCTCGCCGTATCCGGCGGACAGGACCACCAGCCCCTGCACCCCGTGCTCGCCGCAGGCGGCCACGGCGTCGGGGACCCGGTCGGCGGGGACGGCGATCACGGCGAGGTCGACGGGGCCGCCGATCTCGGCGAGGGAGCGGTAGGCCCGTACGCCTTCGAGGAGGTCGCCCTCCAGGCCGGGGGCGCGGGCCTCGTTGACGGCGTAGAGGTGTCCGCGGAAGCCGCCGTCGCGCAGGTTGCGCAGGGCGGTGGCGCCCACGCCGGCGCCGGAGCGGCTGGCGCCGATCACCGCGACGGAGCCGGGGGCGAGGAGGCGCTGCACGGAGCGGGCCTCGGCGCGCTGTTCGCGGGCGCGCTGGACGGCGAGGGACTCGGCGGTGGGTTCGAGGTCGAGGGTGAGGTGGACGGAGCCGTCCTCGAAGCTGCGCTTCTGCTGGTAGCCGACGTCCGTGAACACCTTGATCATCTTGGTGTTGGCGGGCAGCACCTCGGCCGCGAACCTGCGGATCCCGCGTTCGCGGGCCACGGCGCCGATGTGCTCCAGGAGGGCGGAGGCGACCCCGCGGCCCTGGTGGGCGTCCTGGACGAGGAAGGCGACCTCGGCCTCGTCGGCGGGGGCGGAGGCGGGCCGGCCGTCGGGGCCGATGCGGTCGAAGCGGACCGTGCCGATGAACTCCCCGCCGATGGTCGCGGCGAGGCCGACGCGGTCGACGTAGTCGTGGTGCGTGAAGCGGCGGACGTCGCGGTCCGAGAGGCGGGGGTAGGGCGCGAAGAAACGGTAGTACTTCGACTCGTCCGAGACCTGTTCGTAGAAGCTGACCAGGCGGCCCGCGTCCTCGGTGGTGATGGGGCGGATCCGGGCGGTGCCGCCGTCGCGCAGCACGACGTCCGCTTCCCAGTGGGCCGGGTACGAGGGGTCCGACGCGGTGGTCATGGGGCCACCTTAAGGGGCGGTCCGGCCGGGTGTGCGGGTGCGGTGGGAGGCCCGTTCGGCGAGCGCGCGGCGAATGCGGCACACCGGGGCGAACCAGTGCAAGCTGGGGAGGGTCGAACGGCGGTGGATACGGGCCGAAGGTCGGTCCGAGCATTCCGGACGGCGTGAGAGACTGGTCTAGACAACCCGTAGAACCTGAAGGGCATCACCATGGCAGAGCGCCGCGTCAACGTCGGCTGGGCCGAGGGCCTGCACGCTCGTCCCGCCTCGATCTTCGTCCGGGCGACCACCGCCTCCGGAGTCCCGGTGACCATCGCGAAGGCCGGCGGCGACCCCGTCAACGCCGCGTCGATGCTGGCGGTCCTGGGCCTGGGCGCCCAGGGCGGCGAGGAGATCGTCCTGGCTTCCGACGCCGAGGGTGCGGACGCCGCGCTCGACCGCCTCGCGAAGCTGGTCGCCGAGGGCCTCGAAGAGCTCCCCGAGACCGTCTGAGACCGTCAGACCCTTCGGGTCCGGTAGACCGGAAGCCGCAGTCCCCACCACCCCGGGGGCTGCGGCTTCCGCGTTTTCCCGTTCGGGGAATCCGGGAATTCGGCGCGCCGGGAGGCGGCCGGAACGCGGCGGAATGAAAGCGGACGGGAATTAAACCGCCGCCCGGACGGGCCGGCGGACGGACGGACGGACGGACGGACGGACGGACGGACGGACGGACGAGAATATCCCTCTGTTGTATACGGGAATTGTTAATTCGGAGAGCTCGCCGCGTTTACGGCAGGTTGCGGATTCCTCACCCTGGGCCGGTGCGCCCCCGCCGACCGCTGCGCGTGCAGCGCGGTCAGCGCCCTGGCCCGCTCCGCGTCGCCGCGCGCGACGGCGTCCACGATGGCGGCGTGCTCGGCCCAGCACTCCGCGGGCTGCGCGGGCGCGTCCACCACGTACATCCAGGCGATCTTGTGCCGGGTCTGGGTCAGCAGGGCGATCAGCCCCGGGCTCGCCGAGGCCTGGGCCAGCGTCTCGTGGAACCAGCTCCCCAGGGAGCGCAGGTCCTCCCCCTGGGCCCGGCCGGCCCGTTCCCGGCCCAGCCTGACCAGTCCGCGCAGCACCTTGAGGTGGCCGTCGGTGCGCCGGCGGGCGGCCCGGGAGGCGGCGAGCGGCTCCAGCAGCATCCGCAGCTCCAGCAGGTCGGCGGCCTCCTGCGCGGTCGGCTCGGCGACGCAGGCGCCCGCGTGCCGCCGCGTGGTGACGAAGCCCTCGGACTCCAGGGTCCGCAGCGCCTCGCGGACCGGGACGCGCGAGACCCCGTAGCGGCGGGCGAGCACCTCCTCGGTCAGCCGGCCGCCCGGCCCGAAGAAACCGGAGACGATGTCGTCGCGAATCGCTGTGCACACCGCGTGCGCCGGAATACGCAAGGCCGGACCTCCGCTGGTTTCGGTTCGGTTTACCGTGGCCGTGCTGCGACTCTATTGCACATCGCGGTGAATTCCGAGCGGGGTCGGAAACAGGGCTGGAAACAGGGCTGGAAATACGGAGAAGGCCCCGGCTCTGTGAGCCGGGGCCTTCTTCGGTGAAGCGCGCTGCGTGCGTGCGGGTCAGATGCCCACGCCGTGGTTGCGCAGGTACGTCAGCGGGTTGATGTCCGTGCCGTACGTGGCGCCGGTGCGGGCCTCGAAGTGCAGGTGCGGGCCGCTGGAGTTGCCGGTGGAGCCCGACAGGCCGATCTGCTGGCCCGGGGTAACCGTTTCGCCGGCGGAGACGCTCAGCGAGCTCATGTGGCCGTACTGGGTGTAGGTGCCGTCGTTGTGGCGGATGACGACGTTGTTGCCGTACGCGCCGCCCCAGCCGGCCTCGACGACGGTGCCCGCGCCCACGGCGTGGACGGAGGTGCCGGAGTCGGCGTGGAAGTCGATGCCCGTGTGGCTGCCGGAGGACCACATGCCGCCGCCCGCGCCGTACTGGGTGCTGACGTACGAGCCGTCGATCGGGGAGACGAAGGTGTTGAGGCGCTTGCGGGCCTCTTCCTCGGCGGCCTTCTCGGCTGCCTCGCGCTCGGCCTTCTCCTTGGCCTCGGCGGTGCGCTTGGCCTCGGCGGCCCGCGTCTTCGCCTCGGCCTCGGCCTGCGCCTGCGCGGCGGCGGCCTCGGCGGCGCTCTGCTGGGTGGCGGCCTGGACCTCGATGTCGTCCTGCAGACCGTCGGCGACGACGATCGCGTTCTGACCGGTGTCCTCCATGGACGGTGCGCTGCTGTTGTCCGCCGCGAAGGCCGGAGCGGCCAGGGTGCCGACCACGCCCGTGGTGGCGAGGGCGGCGACGCCGGCGAAGCCGGCGGTCTTGCGGCTCAGACGGCTGGAACCACGGTGCTTACCAGAACCGGCGGCACGACTGCCAAACGCCATGAAGGGGGTGATCCTTTCCTTCCCTCTCGCCTACCGGGTTAGCTGACGGGTTCGGAGCAGGAAGGTCTCCTACGGGCCTCCTCTGGCGAGGGGGTCCGATTCACCCCAGGGACATGTGGGTCCCCGGCTCCCCAGGCTCGCGCCTGACGGGGACTCGGCGATCGCTGTCCGGTGCCGCGGGTGCGGCGGTTACAACTGACGAACAGCACGGCCGACGCTAGGCGGATCATCAGTCAATCGCCAAACAGACGAGCGGTTTTGTTGCGTACGCCACACCGCATACCTGCAACCACGCCACCAAACGGACAAAGGGGGCTCCGGTGGATGTTCCACCGGAGCCCCCTGGAAACGGGCCGGACCACGGCCCGTCTCGGGCCTCGCGCCGCTCAGTTGGAGACGACGGTGACCTCACCGATCCCGAGCGCCAGGACGGGCTCCTCGATCTGCGCGGCGTCGCCCACCAGGATGGTGACCAGACGGTCCACCGGGAAGGCGTTCACCACGGCCGAAGTGGCCTCCGCCGTACCGGTTTCGGCCAGCCGCGCGTACAGCCGCGCCTGGTAGTCGTCCGGCAGCTCCTGCTCGACCTGGTCGGCGAGCGTGCCGGCGACGGAGGCGGCCGTCTCGAACTTCAGCGGGGCCACGCCCACCAGGTTCTGCACCGCCACGTCCCGCTCGGCGTCGGTCAGCCCGCCCTCCGCGAGGGTCCGCAGCACCTTCCACAGGTCCTCCAGCGCCGGACCCGTGTTGGGGGTGTCCACCGAACCGCTGATGGCGAGCATCGAGGCGCCCTTGCCGTCCGCGGTGGAGCGCAGCACCTGCCCGAAGGCGCGCACGCCGTAGGTGTAGCCCTTCTCCTCGCGCAGCACCTTGTCCAGGCGCGAGGTGAGGGTGCCGCCGAGGCAGTAGGTGCCGAGCACCTGCGGGGCCCAGACGATGTCGTGCCGGTCCGGCCCGATCCGGCCGATCAGCAGCTGCGTCTGGACCGCGCCCGGCCGGTCCACGATGACCACGCGGCCCGTGTCGTCGGCCGTCACCGGCTGCACGGGACGGGCCGGGGCGGTGTCGCCCGTCCAGGCGCCCAGGGTGTCCGCCAGCAGCGCGTCCAGGTCGATGCCGGTCAGGTCGCCGACGACCACCGCGGTGGCGGTGGAGGGGCGTACGTGGGCCTCGTAGAAGGCGCGCACGGCCCCGGAGTCGATCCGCGCGACCGTCTCCTCGGTGCCCTGGCGCGGGCGGGACATGCGCAGCGAGGCCGGGAACAGCTCCTTGGAGAGCTCCTTGGCGGCGCGGCGCTGCGGGCTGGCCAGCTCGTGCGGGATCTCGTCGAGCCGGTTGCGCACCAGGCGGTCGACCTCGCCGTCGGCGAAGGCGGGCGCCCTCAGGGCCTCGGCGAGCAGGGCGAGCGCCTTCGGCAGCCGGGAGGCCGGGACCTCCAGGGAGACCCGCAGGCCGGGGTGGTCGGCGTGGGCGTCGAGGGTGGCGCCGCAGCGCTCCAGCTCGGCGGCGAACTCCTCGGCGGAGTGCTTGTCGGTGCCCTCCGACAGGGCGCGGGCCATGATGGTGGCCACCCCGTCGAGGCCCTCGGGCTCGGCGTCCAGCGGGGCGGCGAGGTTGACCTCGACCGCCACCACCTGCTGGCCGGGGCGGTGGCAGCGCAGCAGGGTCAGGCCGTTGGGGAGCGTGGAGCGCTCCGGGGCCGGGAAGGCCCACGGCTTCGCCTCGCCGGCCTGCGGCCGCGGGTGGAAGGTCATCGTGACGGCTGCGGTGTCGCTCACTGCTCCGCCCCCTCGTTCTCGTCGTGCTGCTCGGTCTCGTGGGCCCCGGCGCCGCCCAGCGGCTCGTAGACCAGCACCGCGCGGTTGTCGGGGCGCAGCCTGGCCGCGGCCACGGCCTGCACCTCCTCGGCGGTGACGTCCAGCACCCGCTGGACGGCGGTCAGGGCGAGCTGGGGGTCGCCGAACAGCACCGCGAAGCGGCACAGTTCGTCGGCGCGGCCGGCCACGGTGCCCAGCCGGTCCAGCCATTCGCGCTCCAGCTGCGCCTGGGCGCGCTCCATCTCCTCGGCCGTCGGGCCCTCGGCGGCGAACCGCGCGAGCTCCTCGTCGACGGCCGCCTCGATGGCGGGCACCTCGACGCCGCTGGAGGTCTTGACGTCCAGCCAGCCCAGCGAGGGCGCGCCGGCCAGGCGCAGCATGCCGAACCCGGCCGCCACGGCCGTCTGGTCACGGCGCACCAGGCGGTTGTGCAGGCGGGAGGACTCGCCGCCGCCCAGCACGGTCAGCGCCACGTCGGCGGCGTCGCACTCGCGGGTGCCGTCGTGCGGCAGGCGGTAGGCGGCCATCAGCGCACGCGCCGGGACCTCCTCGACGATCTCCTCGCGGAGCTGCCCGCCCATGACCTCCGGGAGGGAGCCGTCGCGCGGCGGCTGCTTGCCGTCGTGCGCCGGGATGGTGCCGAAGTACTTCTCGACCCAGGCGAGGGTGCGCTCCGGGTCGATGTCGCCCACGACCGACAGCACGGCGTTGTTGGGCGCGTAGTACGTACGGAAGAAGTTGCGCGCGTCCTCCAGGGACGCGGCGTCCAGGTCGGCCATCGAGCCGATCGGGGTGTGGTGGTACGGGTGGCCCTCCGGGTAGGCGAGGGCGGTCAGCTTCTCGAACGCGGTGCCGTACGGGACGTTGTCGTACCGCTGGCGGCGCTCGTTCTTGACGACGTCGCGCTGGTTCTCCATGGACTCGTCGTCCAGGGCGGCCAGCAGCGAGCCCATGCGGTCCGCCTCCAGCCACAGGGCGAGCTCCAGCTGGTGGGCCGGCATCGTCTCGAAGTAGTTGGTGCGCTCGAAGCTGGTGGTGCCGTTCAGCGAGCCGCCGGCGCCCTGGACGAGCTCGAAGTGCCCGTTGCCCGGTACGCTCGCCGAACCCTGGAACATCAGGTGCTCGAAGAGGTGAGCCAGACCGGTCCGCCCCTTGACTTCGTGGCGCGAGCCGACGTCGTACCAGAGGCAGACGGCGGCGACCGGAGTGAGGTGGTCCTCGGACAGCACCACGCGCAGGCCGTTGGCCAGCCGGTGCTCGGTCGCTGTCAGGCCGCCGGAGCCGGCCTGAGCTGTGGCCGTGTGACCCATGGGCATGTGGTCCCTTCGATCGCGATGCAGAGATTTCTGTCAGACCTGCCACTGTATGCAAGCGCACCGACGGCCGGATAAGTTCCCGGGTCACTCCCCGCGACTCCGTACGGGGGACCCCCGGGGTCGGAGTCCGCGTTGTCGGTGCCTCGGGCCACAATGGTCCGCGTCAACCCCGCCAGATCCCCCCAGTACACCCCGAACCTTGGTTAAGGAGCCGCGCAGCGATGGCCCGCCGCAGCACGAAGACCCCGCCGCCGGAGGATTTCGAGGAGAAGATCCTCGACATCGACGTCGTCGACGAAATGCAGGGCTCCTTCCTCGAGTACGCGTACTCGGTGATCTACTCCCGCGCCCTGCCCGACGCCCGCGACGGCCTGAAGCCGGTGCACCGGCGCATCGTCTACCAGATGAACGAGATGGGCCTGCGGCCCGACCGGGGGTACGTCAAGTGCGCCCGCGTCGTCGGCGAGGTCATGGGCAAGCTGCACCCGCACGGCGACCAGTCGATCTACGACGCCCTCGTGCGCATGGCCCAGCCCTTCTCGATGCGGCTCCCGCTGGTCGACGGCCACGGCAACTTCGGCTCGCTCGGCAACGACGACCCGCCGGCCGCGATGCGCTACACCGAGTGCAAGATGGCCGACGCGACGTCGCTGATGACGGAGTCGATCGACGAGGACACCGTCGACTTCGCCGCGAACTACGACGGCCAGGAGCGCGAGCCCGTCGCCCTGCCGGCGGCCTACCCGAACCTCCTCGTCAACGGCGCCTCCGGCATCGCGGTCGGCATGGCCACCAACATGCCCCCGCACAACCTGGGCGAGGTCATCGCGGCCGCCCGCCACCTGATCCGGTACCCGGAGGCGGACCTGGAGGCGCTGATGCGCTTCGTGCCGGGTCCGGACCTGCCGACCGGCGGCCGGATCGTCGGCCTGTCCGGGATCAAGGACGCCTACGAGAGCGGCCGCGGCACCTTCAAGATCCGCGCGACCGTGGCCGTGGAGGACGTGACCGCGCGCCGCAAGGGCCTCGTCGTCACCGAACTCCCCTTCACGGTGGGCCCCGAGAAGGTCATCTCGAAGATCAAGGACCTCGTCGGCTCGAAGAGGCTCCAGGGCATCGCCGACGTCAAGGACCTCACGGACCGCTCGCACGGCCTGCGCCTGGTCATCGAGATCAAGAACGGCTTCCACCCGGAGGCCGTCCTGGAGCAGCTGTACAAGCTGACGCCGATGGAGGAGTCCTTCGGCATCAACAACGTCGCGCTGGTCGACGGGCAGCCGCTGACGATGGGCCTCAAGGAGCTGCTGGAGGTCTACCTCGACCACCGCTTCGAGGTCGTGCGCCGGCGCAGCGAGTTCCGCCGGGGCAAGCGCCGCGACCGGCTGCACCTGGTCGAGGGCCTGCTCGTGGCCCTGCTCGACATCGACGAGGTCATCCGGATCATCCGCGACAGCGACAACTCCGCGCAGGCCAAGGAGCGCCTGATGGAGCGCTTCTCGCTGAGCGAGGTCCAGACCCAGTACATCCTGGACACCCCGCTGCGCCGCCTCACCCGCTTCGACCGGATCGAGCTGGAGTCCGAGCGCGACCGGCTGACCGGCGAGATCGACGAGCTGACCGGGATCCTGGAGTCGGACTCGGCGCTGCGCAAGCTGGTCTCCGCGGAACTGGCGTCGGTGGCGAAGAAGTTCGGCACCGAGCGGCGCACCGTGCTGCTGGAGTCGGCGGGCACCTCGGTGGCGGCCGTCCCGCTGGAGGTCGCCGACGACCCGTGCCGGGTGCTGCTGTCCTCCACGGGCCTGCTGGCGCGCACCGCGAACGCCGACCCGCTCCCCGTCGAGGAGGGCGGCGCCCGCGCGAGGCACGACCTGGTCGTCTCGCAGGTCGCGGCGACCGCCCGGGCGGACGTCGGTGCCGTCACCTCGTACGGCCGTCTGCTGCGGCTCGCGGTGATCGACCTGCCGCAGCTGCCGGACACGGCCGCCGCGCCGAACCTGGCGGGCGGCGCCCCGGTCTCGGAGTTCCTCTCCGGACTGGAGGCCGACGAGACGGTGGTCTGCCTGCTCTCCCTGGACGAGTCCTCGCAGGGCCTGGCCCTGGGCACGGAGCAGGGCGTGGTCAAGCGGGTCGTGCCCGACTACCCGGCGAACAAGGACGAGCTGGAGGTCATCACCCTCAAGGAGGGCGACCGGATCGTCGGCGCGGTCGAGCTGCGGACGGGCGAGGAGGACCTGGTCTTCATCACCGACGACGCCCAGCTGCTGCGCTACCCGGCGGGCCAGGTACGCCCCCAGGGCCGCCCGGCGGGCGGTATGGCGGGCATCAAGCTCTCCGAGAACGCCAAGGTGATCCACTTCTCGGCGGTGGACCCGGCCCGGGACGCCCTGGTGTTCACGGTGGCGGGCTCCCAGGGCACGCTGGACGACTCGGTGCGCTCCGGCAAGCTGACGCCGTTCGACCAGTACCCGCGCAAGGGCCGGGCCACCGGCGGCGTGCGCTGCCAGCGGTTCCTGAAGGGCGAGGACGTGCTGACGCTGGCCTGGGCGGGCAACGCCCCGGTCCGCGCCGCCGCGAAGAACGGCTCCCCGGCCGAGCTGCCGGTCCCGGACCCGCGGCGCGACGGTTCGGGTGCCGCGCTGCCGGCCACCGTCGACTCGCTGGCGGGCGCCGCGCTGTAGCTGCGGGGGCGGGCGGGGCGGGTGGACCGGGTGGACGGATGCGTTCCCCGGACCACCCGCCCCGCCCGCCGACTACTGTTTTCCCGGTACACGCGGGTGGGGGGAGAGCAGAGCTGATGAGTCGTCGGTCCAGCGGGATGATCGGCGTCTGGGCCGAGGCCCAGCGACAGCAGCAGCAGACGCAGCTGATCCAGATGCGCGAGGCGGAGCGCCGGGAGCGGGCGTACCAGCGCGAGGCCGCCCGGGACCGGCGCGAGCAGCAGGCCGCGTACAAGCAGCACCGCGAGGCCGAGGCGCGGCGCCGTACCGAGCAGCTCGACGCACAGGTGGCGGCCCTGCAGGGGCTGCTGGCCTCGGGCTGCCGGGCGCCCGCGTTCCGGATGGCCGGCCTGGTGCGGTCCGAGCAGATCCAGCCCTTCGACCCCGGCGGCCTCGGGCATCCGGTGCCCATGCCGCAGCTGGCCCAGTTCCACCGGAACGGCGGCGGCTGGGCCGTCGGCTCGCGCGGCCGGGCGGAGCGGGAGGCCCACGACCGGTACACCCGGGCCTGGCAGACCGCGCACGCCGCCGAGCAGGAGCGCCTGCGGCAGCTGGCGGCGTACCGGCAGCAGTACGACCGGTGGGCGGCGGAGCAGCTCGCCGGCATCCGCCGGCACAACAGCGGCCTGACCGATCTGGCCGGCTCCCTGCGCGCCGGGGAGCCCGACGCGGTGGTGGAGTACTTCTCGGCGGCCCTGTACGCCTCCACGGCCTGGCCCGGGGAGCTGCCCCGGCAGGTGGCGGCGGCGTACGACCCCGCGGCGCGCCAGCTCGTACTGGACTGGGAGCTGCCCCGGTACGAGGTGGTGCCGGAGGTGAAGGCCGTGCGGTACATGCCGAGCACGGACCAGGACAGGGAGACGGCGCGGCCGGCCACGCAGCGCCGGGCGCTGTACCGGGACCTGCTCGCCCAGTGCCTGCTGCTGGTGCTGCGCGAGCTGTACGCGGCGGACGAGTTCGGCGCCCTGGACTCGGTGGTCGTCAACGGGTTCGTGGACGACCACGATCCGGTGACGGGCCGTGAGGCGCAGCTGGTGCTGGCGACCGTGCAGGCGGCGCGCGGCGCCTTCTCCGGGCTGCGGCTGGAGCAGGTGAGCGCGGTGGACTGCCTGGTCGATGGGCTGCGGGGGCAGTTGTCGGCGCGCCCGGACCAGCTGACGGCCGTCCGGGCGGGCCGTCGGCCGGGCGAGGTCGGCGGGGACGTCGTCAGCCACGGCGGGCACGTCGCGGACGGCGAGGACGAGCCCGACCTCTTCCAGATGGACCCGATCGCCTTCGAGAACCTGGTCGCGGAGCTCTTCCGGGCGATGGGCATGGAGGCGGTGACCACGCAGCGGTCGGGTGACGGCGGCGTGGACGTCGAGGCAGTGGACCCGGCGCCGATCCGGGGCGGGCGGATCGTGGTGCAGGTCAAGCGCTACCGCAACACCGTGCCGCCGACGGCGGTACGGGACCTGTACGGCACGGTCCAGGACAAGGGGGCGAACAAGGGGGTGCTGGTCACCACCGCGTCCTTCGGGCCCGGGTCGTACACCTTTGCCAACGGCAAGCCGCTGGAGTTGGTTCCCGGGGCCGAGCTGGTGGAGCTGCTGCACCGGTACGGGCTGCGGGGGCGGCTGGGCGGCGGTCCCGTGCCGGCCCAGCGGACCTCCGGGGCAGCGGCGGCCGCGGCGGCCCGCCCGGCTCCGGGCCCGGCGGGCGGTCCGGCCGGGACGCCGACCCTGGTCGACCTGCCTCCCGTTCCCGACGACCGCAACGTGCTGGGCATGACCTGGTCGGGCGCGGTCGCACTGGACGTGTGCGCACTGGTCTGCGAGGGCGGCCGGGTGCTGAGCGAGGACCACTTCGTCTTCTTCAACAACCCGAGCACCCCGGACGGTTCGGTGCGCTCGCGCCCGCACTCCGCCCCGGACAAGGCGGCCGTCGAGGTCGGCTTCGACGACCTCCCGCAGCATGCCGACCGTCTGGTGCTGGTCGCCGCGGTGGACCCCGAGGTGAACCCGGACGCCGATCTGGCGGGGTTCACCGACGCCCGGATCCGGCTGCTGGACGCGTCGGGCGCGGAGATCGACCAGTTGGAGGTCTCCGACGGCCGGGCGGGCGAGACGGCCCTGGTGCTGGGCTCCTTCCGCCGCCGCCCGGGCGGCGACTGGAGGTTCGTCGTCGGCGGCAAGGGCTACCGGGGCGGCCTGGAGGCGCTGCTGGGCGACTTCGGCGTCGAGGTGGCCTAGGCGGCGCCCCCGTCGCGGTCGAGTTCGGCGTCGAGGGCGAGGGCCGCGATGATGAGGGCCAGGTGCGTGAAGGCCTGGGGGAAGTTTCCGAGCTGCTCGCCGGTGAGGCCGATCTCCTCGGCGAAGAGCCCGACGTGGTTGGCGTAGGTGAGCATCTTGTCGAAGGCGTAGCGGGCCTGGTGCCGCCTGCCCGCCTTGGCGAGGGCGTACACGTACAGGAAGGTGCACAGCGAGAAGGTGCCCTCGGAGCCCCGGAGGCCGTCCGGGGAGGCCGCCGGGTCGTAGCGGTGGACGAGGCTGTCGGAGACGAGTTCGGCGGCCATGGCGTCGAGGGTGGAGAGCCAGCGCGGGTCCTTGGGGGTGATGAAGCCGACCAGGGGCATGAGCAGCAGCGAGGCGTCCAGGACGGTGTTGTCGTACTGCTGGACGAACGCCTGCCGTTCCGTGCTCCAGCCGCGGGTCATGACCTGCTCCAGGATCGAGTCCCGCGCGGCCCTCCAGCGGGTCAGGTCGGCGGGGCGGGAGGTGGCCGTGGCCTGGCGGATGCCGCGGTCGAGGGCGACCCAGCACATGAGCCGGCTGTAGGTGAAGTCCTTGCGGCCGCCCCTGGTCTCCCAGATGCCCTCGTCGGGGCGGTCCCAGTGCTCGCACAGCCAGTCCAGCAGGGCGGCGCAGCGCTGCCAGTCGTCGTAGCCCACCAGGTCTTCGGCCGGGCCGCTGGGGGACAGTCCGTGGACCGCCTCCCCGTAGATGTCCATCTGCAGCTGGTCCGCCGCGCCGTTGCCCGCGCGCACGGGTGCGGAGCCCCGCCAGCCCTCCAGGTGGCCGAGGACCTCCTCGCTCAGGTACGGGTCCCCGTCGACCCGGTACATGATCTGCAGGGGTTCGCCGCCCGGTGCTCCGCCGTCCCTCAGCCGCTGCATGAGCCAGGCCCGGAAGGCGTGCGACTCCTCGGTGAAGCCGAGGTCGCGCATGGCGCGCAGCGCGAGGGAGGCGTCCCGGATCCAGGTGTAGCGGTAGTCCCAGTTGCGCTCGCCCCCCTCCTGCTCGGGCAGGCCCATGGTGGCGGCGGCGATCGGCGCCCCGGTGGGTGCGTACGTCATCAGCTTGAGGGTGATCGCGGAGCGGTTGACCATCTGCTGCCAGCGGCCGCGGTAGGTGCAGCGTCCGATCCAGCCGTGCCAGAACTCGCGCACGGCGTCGAACTCCGCCGCCATGTCATCCGGTCCCACGGGGGGTGGGGCCCCGCTGTCCGCGTCGCAGACCGTCAGCAGGACGGCCGCCCGTTCGCCCTGGGACAGGACCACGGTCGCCCGCACGTCCGTCCCGTCGGCCTCCAGGGCCACGGGACCCAGGGCCTGCAGGTACGCGGTGATGCCCGGTCCGTCGAAGCGGGCGGTGGCGCCGTCGCACGCGAGGCGGTGGGGCGCCCGGCCGTAGTCGAAGCGCGGCCGGCACTCCAGGTCGAAGCGCACGGTCCCGCGTACCACCCGCATGACGCGCACCACCTGGTGCCGGTCGGTGGCGGTGTGCGGCGCGTGGACGGGCATGAAGTCGATGACCTCGGCGACGCCCTCGGGGGTGAGGGAGCGGGTGATGAGGACCGCGGTGTCGGCCATGTAGAGCTGGCGGGTGACGGCTCCGGTGCTGTCCGGCGGTCCGCCGCGTGGTCGGCGGGCGGCGTCGGTCGTGATGGCGAAGTAGCCGCCGCGGTCGTGGTCGAGCAGGCTCGCGAAGACGCTGGGTGAGTCGAAGCGTGGTGAGCAGAACCAGTTGAGCACTCCCTCGGACGAGACGAGGGCACAGGTCTGCAGGTCCCCGATCAGACCGTGTTCGGCGATCGGCGGGTAGGGGCGCATCGGCCCTCCACGAGGGTTCTGGGCACGGCCCGGCCGGAGGGCGTCGCCCCGACGGGCCGACGGGCCGGAGACCGTGTCATACGGGGGCCGGGGCGAACGGGTACATCGCGTCGGCTCCGGGCTGGACGACGCCGTACGTGCTCTCCGGTACCTCGTGCCACGCACCGGGCAGATCGCCGAGGGGTTCGGACACGACCATCCGGGTCTCGTCGGAGACCTCCTGCAGGAACGCGACGTCGGGGTGCAGCCTGCGCAGTGCGTCGACCCGGCTGCTGTAGAACAGCGACCGGGACGCGTGCGCGCTGGAGTAGCGGAAGGCCCAGACGCTCTCGCCGTCGGTGATGGCCAGCGTCATCTGGAGCGGGAACTCCACTCCGTGGTCGCGTCCGGCGCGTTCCACCGTGCCCGCCATCCGGGCCACGGCGGCCGGCGGGTCCTGCTCCAGGCCGAAGGTGAGGGCCAGGTAGAACATCACCTCCGAGTCGGTCGTCCCTTCGATGTCGGCGTACAGCGCGGGGTCGACGAGCAGGGTGAGGTCGCGGCGCATCAGGTGGAAGCCGGAGATCGCGCCGTTGTGCATGAACATCCAGCGGCCGTGCCGGAACGGGTGGCAGTTGGACTGCTGCACCGCGGTGCCCGTCGACGCGCGGATGTGGGCGAAGAACAGCGGGGCGCGGACGTGGTCGGCCATCTCCCGCAGGTTGCGGTTGTTCCAGGCCGGACCGACGTCTCTGAGGAGCGCCGGAGTGGGGTCGTCCGGCGAGTACCAGCCGACACCGAACCCGTCGCCGTTCGTGGTCTCCACGCCGAGCTTGGAGTGCAGGCTCTGGTCGATCAGGGAATGGGCGGGTTTGTAGAGGATGGTGTCGAGCAGCATGGGTGTCCCCGAATAGGCGAGCCATCGGCACATGTGCGATCACCTGGGTCCTTGCGGCACGCCAGGAGGGAACCGCGCTTCCCGGCCTGCTCGGGTGACGCCGCTCGTCGAGTTCGGGCGTCACCTGTTCGCTGTGGCTGCCGCCCGGGCTGGGGCAGCCCGGGCGGGGGTCGCCGCGCATCGTGCGGGCGACAACGTGTGGACCTGGTCCGGCAGTGTCCATTCTCGGTTCGCTCTCCGGGGCGCGCCACACGGGCCGCGGGACCCTATGCGTCCCGGGCCTGGGCCTCCTGGGCCGGGGTGCCGTCCTCCGCCGCGGGCTCGTCCCCCCGGTCCGCCGCCGCGACGTAGCGCAGGACCCCCCACATGCTCTCGGGCGGCGCCTGTCCGGGGGACTCCTCCCGGCAGGCGTCCAGCTCGCGCAGCAGGCCCGGCCCGTCGGTGCCGGAGCCGATCAGGACGAGCTGCGTGCGGCGGCGCTCGCCCCGGCCCCAGGGGCCGGGGGTGAAGCGCAGGAAGCGGCCGACCGCGTGGACCTCGTACCGTTCCTGGTGGCCGGGCACGCCGAACCAGACGAACCCCTTGATCCGGTAGAGGCCGGCCGGGCGCCGGTCGAGGAAGTCGATGAAGCGGCGCGGGGACAGGGCCTGGTCGGAGGTGAACCCGACGCTCTCGTAGCGGGCGTGGGCGTGGTCCGCGTGCGCGTCGTGGCCGTCGTCACCGGCGTCGGAGTCGGCGTCGGCGGCATCGGCGGCCTCCGCGATCAGGTCCTCGAAGGACAGCTGCCCCCGCGTCTCGGTCCAGGGGCGGCGGTCGAAGAGCAGTTCCGGGTCGATCCGCCCGTGGTCGGCGCCGACCAGGGGCGTCCCCGGGGCGCAGAGCGAGGCGATCTCCCCCTCGATGCGCGCGCGTTCGGCCGGGTCCACGCGGTCGGTCTTGTTGAGCACCACCAGGTCGGCGACGGACAGGTGGCGGTCGGTCTCCGGGTGCGCGGCCCGCGTCCGGTCGAACTCCGCCGCGTCGACGACCTGGACCAGGCCGCCGTAGCGGATCGCCGGGTTCTCGTTGGCGATCAGCATCTTGACCATCTCCTGGGGCTCGGCGAGCCCGCTGGCCTCGATGACGATCACGTCGATCCTGTGGACGGGGGCGGCGAGCTTGTCCAGGTACGCGTCCAGCTCGCTGCCGTCGACGGCGCAGCACAGGCAGCCTCCGCCGAGGGAGACCATCGAGTCGCCGACCTGTCCGGCCACCGACATCGCGTCGATCTCGATCGACCCGAAGTCGTTGACGACGACCCCGATCCGGGTGCCGCCCCGGTTGCCGAGCAGGTGGTTGAGGAGCGTGGTCTTGCCGGAGCCGAGGAATCCGGCGAGGACCACGACGGGAATGGGCTGGACGCTGTTCACCCGGACGATCGTAGTCAGCCCGCGGCGGGCACGGGCTGCGGCGGGGTGGGGCCGGTGTAGCGCGCGGCCGGCCGGATGATCTTCGAGTCGGCGGCCTGTTCCAGGACGTTCGCGCTCCAGCCCACCACCCGGGCCGCGCAGAAGGTCGGGGTGAACATCTCGCGCGGCAGCCCGCACAGCTCCATGACCACGCCCGCGTAGAACTCCACGTTGGTGTGCAGCTCCCGGCCCGGCTTCAGCTCGGCGAGGATCTCCTCCACCTGCCGTTCCACCTCGACGGCGAAGTCCACGAGCGGCCCGCCGAACTGCCGGGCGATGTCGCGCAGCATCCGCGAACGCGGGTCCTCGGTGCGGTAGACGGGGTGCCCGAAGCCCATGATCCGGTCCCCGGCCAGGACCCGCTCCCGGATCCACGGCCCGATCCGGTCCACCGTGCCGATGGCGTCCAGGGTGTCCAGGGCCCGGCTGGGCGCCCCGCCGTGCAGCGGGCCGGAGAGCGCGCCGATCGCCCCGGTGAGGCAGGCGGCGACGTCGGCGCCGGTGGAGGCGATGACGCGGGCGGTGAAGGTGGAGGCGTTGAAGCCGTGGTCGACGGTGGAGATCAGGTACCGCTCGACGGCGCGGGCCTTGACGGGGTCGGGCTCCTCGCCGGTGAGCATCCACAGGTAGTTGGCCGCGTACGGCAGGTCGTCGCGCGGTTCGACCGGCTCCAGGCCCTGCCCGAGCCGGTGCAGGGCGGTGAGCAGGGTGGGTACGGCGGCGCAGGCGGCGAGGGCGTCGGCGGCCCGGCGCTCCGGGTCGAGGTCGTACACCGGGCGGAAGCCGGAACAGGCGCCGAGCAGCGAGAGCGCGGTGCGCAGGCCCGCGAGGGGGCCGGAGAGGGCGGTGGCGCCGGCGAGGGCGGGGAGCGCGTCGCGGACCTGGGCCGGCAGGTGCCGCAGCGGGGCGGTCTCGGCGGCGAAGGCGGCCCGCTCCGCGGCGTCCGCGGGGAGCGTGCCGCGGAACATCAGGTGCCAGACGTCCTCGAAGGTGCGGCTCTCGGCGAGCTCGACGGCCGAGTACTGGCGGTAGTGGTAGAAGCCCTCGCGGCCCCGGACGTCACCGAGCTGGGTTTCGGTGACCACGACTCCCGCGAGACCGCGGGGTACTTCGACGGTGGTGTTCATGGATCGACCATCCATCCTTGATTGGATCGCTGTCAATATTGATTGAATCAACATATGTAGGCTGTGTGTCATGAGCGAAGACGAGAGGCGGCTCACCACCCGGGAGGCCGCGCAGATCCTCGGGGTGAAGCCCGCGACCGTGTACGCCTACGTGAGCCGGGGCCAGCTCGGCAGCCGCCGCGACGCGGTCGGGCGGGGCAGCACCTTCGACGCGCGGGAGGTGGAGGCCCTGGCCAGGCGCAGCCGGCGGGAGGCCGCGGCGCCCGCCGGGGAGCTCTCGGTGCGCACGGCGCTCACCCTCATCGAGGCCGACCGGTACTTCTTCCGCGGTGTCGACGCCGTCGAGCTGGCCGCGCGGTACCCCTACGAGGAGGTCGCCGAGTGGCTCTGGACGGGGACCCTGCCGCACGGGGCCCGGTTCACCGCTCCCCCGGAGGCGCTCGCCGCCGCACGGCGGGCGGTGGCCGCACTGCCCGAGCACAGCGGGCCCCTCGACCGGCTCCGGGTCGCGGTCGCCGCCGCGGCGGTGGTGGACCCGCTGCGCTTCGACCTGTCCGAGGAAGCGGTACTCGGCTCCGCGCGCTGCCTGATCCCGACGCTGGTCGGCGCCCTGCCCGGGGCGGAGGCGGCCCCGGCACCGGAGGGCGACGGGCGGCTCGCCCGGGCACTGTGGCCCCGGCTGACCCGACACGAGCCGGACCCGGTCGCCGTCGACGCCCTGGACCTGGCGCTGGCCCTGCTGGTCGACCACGACCTGGCCGCCTCCACCCTCGCGGTACGGGTGGCCGCCTCGGCGCGGGCCCATCCGTACGCGGTCGTCTCGGCCGGGCTCGGCGCCCTGGAGGGCCCCCTGCACGGGGCGGCCGGGCGGCTCGCGCACCGGATGCTGGCGGAGGTCCTGGAGCGGGGCGGCGCCGCGCCCGTGGTGGCGGAGCACCTGCGCGCGGGACGCCGGGTGCCCGGGCTCGGCCACCGGCTGTACCGGGGCGAGGACCCGAGGGCGCGGGCCCTGTTCGACCACCTGGAGGGGCTCCCGGGGGCCGCCCCGGCGCTCGGCGCGGCCCGGGACGTGGCGGCGGTGACGGCCCGGCACGGCCTGCACCCCAACGTGGACCTGGCGCTGGCCGTGCTGACGGTGTCCTGCGGGATGACCGCCGAGGCCGGCGAGACGGTCTTCGCCGTCGCCCGGACGGCGGGCTGGATCGCGCACGCGCTGGAGGAGTACCAGGAGCGCCCCCTGCGCATGCGCCCCAGCGGCCACTACACCGGCACCCGCCCGCCCCGCCCGCTGCCCTGACCGGCACCCGCCGCACCCCGCCCGGGACCGCCCCGACCGCTCCGACCGGCCGGCAACGGCCCGGGTGGGGCCCCTCCGGGTGGGGCTTCTCATAGACGGGGGAAATTCCGCTTCCGCTCCCGCCGACCTACGGTGCTAGTCATGCGGTTCCTCCCCACGGGCGCTCGGCGCCTCGGGCTGCCCCGACGGGCCGTCTCGCAGATCCTGCTGACCCAGCTGGCCATCGCGGCCGGGGTCGCCGTCCTGGCGACCGGGCTCTTCCTGGCCCCCCTGAGCGGCCAGCTGGACGACCAGGCGATGCGGCGGGCCCTGGCCATCGCCCAGAGCACGGCCGCGGACCCGTCACTGGCCGCCGACCTGCTCCGGTCGCAGCCGACGGCGGACAGCCCCGTCCAGTCCGCGGCCGAACGGATCCGCAGGGCGACGGGCGCCGAGTACGTGGTGGTCCTCGACCTCCACGGCATCCGCCGCTCCCACCCCACCCCCGACCGGATCGGACGGCCCGTCTCCACCGACCCGAGCGACGCGCTCGCCGGCCACGAGGTGATGGAGATCGACGAGGGCACCCTCGGCCGCTCCGCCCGCGGCAAGGTCCCCCTGGTCGCCGCCGACGGGGAGGTCGTCGGCGCCGTCTCGGTCGGCATCGCCTACGACAGCGTCCGCGACCGGCTGCTCGGCGCCATCCCCGGACTCCTCGCCTACGCGGGCGGCGCCCTGGCGGCCGGTGCGCTGGCCGCCTACCTGCTCTCCCGCCGGATCCAGCGGCAGACCCGCGACCTGGCCTTCTCCGACATCGCGGGGCTCCTCGCGGAGCGCGAGGCCATGCTGCACTCCATCCGCGAGGGCGTGATCGCCCTCGACCCGGACGACCGGGTACGGCTCGTCAACGACGAGGCCGCCCGGCTGCTGGGCCTCCCCCCGGACAGCGCCGCCACCCTCGCCGGCCGGCCCCTGGACGAGGTCCTCGGCACGGGCCGCACCAGCGACGTCCTGACCGGGCGGGTCACCGGCCGGGACCTGCTCACCGTCCAGGGCCCCCGGGTCCTGGTGGCCAACCGGATGCCGACCGCCGACGGCGGAGCCGTCGCCACCCTGCGCGACCGCACCGAGGTGGAGCGCCTGGGCCGCGAGCTGGACTCCACCAAGGGCCTGATCGACGCCCTGCGCGCCCAGGACCACGAGCACGCGAACCGCCTCCACACCCTCCTCGGCCTCCTCGAACTGGGCCTGCACGAGGAAGCCGTCGACTTCGTCAACGAGGTCGTCGGAGTCCACCGCACCACCGCCGAACAGGTCACCGAGAAGGTCCACGACCCCCTGCTCGCGGCCCTGCTCGTGGGCAAGGCGACCGTCGCCGCCGAGCGCGGCGTCGCCCTGCGCCTCGCCCCGGACGCACTCCTGCCCGACCGCCTGGTGGACCCGGGCGGCCTCGTCACGATCCTCGGCAACCTCGTCGACAACGCCCTGGACGCGGCGGCCGGCTCGGCCGCACCCCTGGTCGAGGTCGACATCCGCGCGCAGGGACGCACGGCGGTGCTGCGGGTGCGCGACAGCGGCCCGGGGATCCCCGCCGGCCGGCACGAGGAGATCTTCACCGAGGGCTGGTCGACCAAGAAGCCCGAGGCCCACCGCGAGCGCGGGCTGGGGCTGGCCCTCGTACGCCGCCTCGCGGAGCGGCAGGGCGGCAGCGCCCGGGCCGGGTCGGCAGAGGACGGAGGGGCGGAATTCTCCGTCGTGCTCCCGGAGGCCCTGCGGTGAACGAGACCCCGATCCACGTATTGGTCGTCGACGACGACATGCGTGTTGCCAGGATCAACGCGGCGTACGTGGCGAAGGTTCCCGGTTTCCGGGTCTGCGGCGAGGTCCATTCGGCGGCCGAGGCCCTGGACTTCCTCACCGCCCGCCCGGTGGACCTGGTCCTCCTCGACCACTACCTCCCGGACGAGAACGGCCTCGACCTGGTACGCCGCCTGCGCCAACTCGGTCACCACACCGACGTGATCATGGTCACGGCCGCCCGGGACCTGGCCACCGTCCAGGCGGCCATGCGGCTCGGCGCCCTCCAGTACCTGGTCAAGCCGTTCACCTTCGCCGGGTTGCGCACCAAGCTGGAGGCCTACGCCTCCCTGCGCCGCTCCCTCTCCGGCGGCGGCGAGGCCGAACAGGCCGAGGTAGACCGGATCTTCGGCGCCCTCGCCGCGGCCGGCACCCCGAACGAGCTGCCCAAGGGGCACTCCCCCACCACCGCGGAGCTGGTCCGCCAGGTCCTGCGCGCCGCCGAAGGCCCCCTGTCCACCCAGCAGATCGCCGACCGCGCCGGCATCAGCCGGCAGACCGCCCAGCGCTACCTGAAGCTCCTGGACCGGGCCGGCCGCGTCACCCTGGCCCTGCGCTACGGCGAGACCGGCCGCCCCGAACACCGCTACGCCTGGCGCCCGTCGGACACCCCGACCTAGCCGGGCCCCGCGGACCGCCTCACACGGCGCCGGCCCCGGTCAGCGACCGGACCTCCGTCTCGGCGTGCTTGCGCTCGTCCGCCTCCTCCGCGGAGGTCACGGTGCCCAGCCAGCCCGCGAGGAAGCCGAGCGGGATCGAGACGATGCCCGGGTTCTGGAGCGGGAAGTACTGGAAGTCCACTCCCGGGAAGAGCGATTCGGGGCTCCCGGAGACGACGGGCGAGAGGACCACCAGCAGCACTGCCGGGACCAGCCCCCCGTACACCGACCAGACCGCGCCCCGCGTGGTGAAGCCCCGCCAGAACAGCGAGTACAGCAGCACCGGCAGGTTCGCCGAGGCGGCCACGGCGAAGGCCAGTCCCACCAGGAAGGCCACGTTCAGGTCCTGCGCGAGCAGCCCGAGGGCGATGGCCACCGCCCCGATGCCGACGGCGGCGAGCCGCGCCACGGCCACCTCGCTGCGCTGCCGGGCATGGCGGCGCCTGAGGGAGGCGTACAGGTCGTGCGCGACGGAGGCCGACGAGGCCAGGGTGATCCCGGCGACCACCGCGAGGATGGTCGCGAAGGCGATGGCGGCCACGATCGCGAACAGCACCGCGCCCCCGGTGGACTCGGCACCCCCTCCCAGGAAGGCCGCCAGCAGCGGTACGGCCGTGTTCCCGGAGGCGTTCGAGGCCCGCACCTCGTCGGGCCCGACCAGCGCGGCCGCCCCGAACCCGAGGACGACGGTCATCAGGTAGAAGCCCCCGATCAGCGCGATCGCCCACACCACCGACCGGCGGGCGGCCCGCGCGGTCGGCACCGTGTAGAACCGCGACAGGATGTGCGGCAGCCCCGCGGTACCCAGCACCAGCGCGAGGCCGAGGCTCATGAAATCGACCCGCGAGGTCCAGTCGCCGCCGTACTTGAGGCCGGGGCTCAGGAAGCGGGCCCCGTGCCCGCTGCGCTCGGCGGCGCCGGTGAGCAGCTGGTCGAGGTTCCCGTGGAAGCGGAGCAGGACGAGCACGGTCAGGGCGACGGCCCCGCCCATCAGCAGCACCGCCTTGACGATCTGGATCCAGGTGGTGGCCCTCATCCCGCCGAAGGTCACGTAGACCACCATCAGCGCCCCGACCCCGATCACGGTCAGGGTCCGGGCGGCGGGGCCCGAGTCCGAGAGCAGCAGGCCCACCAGGCTGCCCGCCCCGACCATCTGCGCCACCAGGTAGAGCACGGAGACGACCACCGAAGAGGTGCCCGCGGCGATCCGGACGGGGCGCTCGCTCATCCGGGCGGCCACCACGTCGGCGAGGGTGAACCGCCCGCAGTTGCGCACGAGTTCCGCGACCAGGAAGAGGACCACCAGCCAGGCGACGAGGAAGCCGACGGAGTAGAGCAGCCCGTCGTAGCCGAAGAGGGCGATCAGCCCTGAGATCCCCAGGAAGGAGGCGGCGGACATGTAGTCGCCGGCGATGGCGAAACCGTTCTCCATGGGGGAGAAGAGCCGCCCGCCCGCGTAGAACTCCTCGGCCGAGCCGTGCCGGTTGCGGCTGACCCAGGTCGTGATGCCGAGGGTGACCGCGATGAAGGCGCTGAAGAGGATCAGCGCGAGGGCCTGGTGTTCGGTGGTCACGCCCCCTCCCCCCGGACCGTCCTCGGCCGCTGTCGGCCGTACTCCTGCTCGCGCGCGGCCGCCCGGTCCTGTGCGCGCTCCTGCACGCGCTCCTGCTCGAAGACCGTCCAGCGCAGGTCGAGGGCGGCCCGGTCCCGGCGCAGCCGCGCGTGCCGGGCGTACGCCCAGGTCAGCAGGAAGGTGCTGAGGAACTGGCCGAGGCCGGCCAGCAGGGCCACGTTGACCGCGCCGGCCACGGGCCGGGCCATGAACCCGGGTGCCGCGGTTGCGGCGGCCACGTAGGCGACGTACCAGAGCAAGAAGCCGGCGGTCGCGGGGACGACGAACCTTCGGTAGCGGCCGCGGACCTCCTGGAAGGCGGCGCTGCGCTGCACTTCGAGGTAGATCTCGGACGCGCCGGGCGCTGCCCGGCCTCCGGGGACCGGGGCTGCCTGGGCCGGGACCGTGTCGGCGCCCTCGCCCCAGCCCACGGCCAGTGCGTCGTACCAGGGGTCGTCCAGCCGGATCGTTCCGGCATCACGACCTTCGTGCTTGTCCACCGAACTCTCCTTGTCCGCCGCCGCATTGGCCGCGTGCCCACAAGGATGTGCCGGATGGTCGGTTTCCGGACTGATGTACCGGTGCTCTTCACCCCTTCAGGTGATGGAGCGAGCGGCACCGGTGTGCCGGAACGCCGTTTCCGCATCCGCGGTACCGGCCGTGGCCGGCCGGTACCGCGGAGGGGTCAGGCGTCGATGCGCGAGCGGTCGAGGGTCGCCGCGGAGCCGGTGATGAACTCCTTGCGCGGAGCCACCTCGTTGCCCATGAGCAGGTCGAAGACCTGCTCGGCGGAGTCGAGGTCGCCGATGTTGATCCGCCGCAGGGTGCGGTGGCGGGGGTCCATGGTGGTCTCCGCCAGCTGGTCCGCGTCCATCTCGCCGAGGCCCTTGTAGCGCTGGATGGCGTCCTTGTACCGGATGTTCTTGCGCTGGTACTCCAGAAGGGTCTGGCGCAGCTCGTTGTCCGAATACGTGTAGACGTACTTGTCCTGGCCCTTCTTGGGCTGGACCAGCTCGATCCGGTGCAGCGGCGGCACGGCCGCGAAGACCCGGCCCGCCTCGACCATCGGGCGCATGTACCGCTGGAAGAGCGTGAGCAGCAGGCAGCGGATGTGCGCGCCGTCGACGTCGGCGTCGACGAGGAGCACGATCTTCCCGTAGCGGGCGGCGTCGATGTCGAAGGTGCGGCCGGAGCCGGCTCCTATGACCTGGATGATCGCACCGCACTCGGCGTTCTTGAGCATGTCCGAGACCGAGGACTTCTGGACGTTGAGGATCTTGCCCCGGATCGGCAGCAGCGCCTGGAATTCGGAGTTCCGCGCGAGCTTGGCCGTACCGAGGGCGGAGTCCCCCTCGACGATGAAGAGCTCGCTGCGGTCCACGTCGTCGCTGCGGCAGTCGGCCAGCTTGGCCGGCAGCGAGGAGGACTCCAGCGCGGTCTTGCGGCGCTGCGCCTCCTTGTGCTGGCGGGCCGCGATCCTGGTCCGGGCGGCCGCGACGATCTTCTCCATCACGGCGCGCGCCTGCTGCTTGTCGTCGCGCTTGGTGGAGGTCAGGAAGGCCTTGAGCTCCTTGGCGACGACCGCGGCCACGATCCTGGTGGCCGCGGAGGTGCCGAGCACCTCCTTGGTCTGCCCCTCGAACTGCGGCTCGGCGAGGCGGACGGTCACGACCGCCGTCATGCCCTCCATGGCGTCGTCCTTGACGACGTCGTCCTCGGCAACGCGCAGAAGCTTCGCGGAGCGCAGCACCTCGTTCACGGTCTTGGTGACCGAGCGCTCGAATCCGGAGACGTGGGTGCCGCCCTTGGGGGTGGCGATGATGTTCACGAAGGACTTGACGCCGGTCTCGTACCCCGTGCCCCAGCGCAGGGCGATGTCCACTCCGAGCTCGCGGGTGACCTCGGTGGGGGTCATGTGGCCGCGGTCGTCGAGGACCGGGACGGTCTCCTTGAAGGTGCCGGTGCCGGTCAGGCGCAGCACGTCGCAGACGGCCTTGTCCTGCGCGAGGTACTCGCAGAACTCGCTGATGCCGCCGTCGAAGCGGAAGGTCTCCTCGGTCTTGCCGGCGCCGTCGATGCCGCGCTCGTCGCGGACGACGATGGTCAGGCCGGGGACGAGGAAGGCGGTCTGGCGGGCGCGCTGGTAGAGGTTCTCCAGGGAGAGCCGGGCGTCCTTGAGGAAGATCTGGCGGTCGGCCCAGTAGCGGATCCGGGTGCCCGTCTTGCCCTTGGCGACGCGCTTGGCCTTGCGCAGGCCGTTCGCCGGGTCGAAGGGGCTCTCGGGGCCCTGCTCGGTGAAGAGGCCGGGGACGCCGCGGCGGAAGCTGATGGCGTGCGTGGCGCTGTTCCGGTCCACCTCGACGTCCAGGCGGGCGGAGAGGGCGTTGACCACGGAGGCGCCGACGCCGTGCAGGCCGCCGGAGGCCGCGTAGGAGCCGCCGCCGAACTTGCCGCCGGCGTGCAGCTTGGTCATGACGACCTCGACGCCGGACAGGCCGGTCTTGGGCTCGACGTCGACCGGGATGCCGCGGCCGTTGTCGCGGACCTCGACCGAGGCGTCGTCGTGGAGGATCACCTCGATGTGGTCGCAGTAGCCGCCCAGGGCCTCGTCGACGGAATTGTCGATGATCTCCCAGAGGCAGTGCATCAGGCCTCGGCTGTCGGTGGAGCCGATATACATGCCGGGGCGCTTGCGGACGGCCTCAAGGCCTTCGAGGACGAGCAGGTGCCGCGCGGTGTAGTTGGAACCGTCCCGGTCTGCTCCGGACAGCAGCGCGCTGGAAGGCACGGACGTGTCGGCGGTCACGCAGTTCGCTCCTCGCTGAATTTCTTTTCTGGCCCGGTCGGGCGCAGGGGTGGCTGGGTCGCCGGTCGAAGGGTACCGAGGCCTGGTAGAGCCGATGCAACGCCACCCTCGTGGGTTCCACAGCCTAGTGCAGATCCGCACGGATGTTCGATCCCCCGTGGGGGTGAAGCAAACATCACGTTCCCTTCGACGCATGAACCATTTAGGGTTCGGGCACGTCCTCATCAACATCCGGCACTCAGCCGGGGAGGACGAGAACTGCTACAAGCGAACGACTGACAACGCGAAACCGTAAAGCAACGCAATACGGCTCCTTCGCCGCCAACCGGCAGCAGCCGGCCAGCTTCGGAAGGAAGTTTCGAGGAAAAGCCGCGAGCGGGAACGTTTTCGGCCTGGTTGGATGTTGACCCTGGTACGACAGCTCGTCGAGCTAGAGAAGAGGCGACGTGACTACTGTTCTGACACCCGCGACCCCGCTGACGGCCGCTGACCGATGCGACCGTTGCGGCGCCCAGGCATATCTGCGCGTCGTCCTCCTGAGCGGTGGTGAACTGCTCTTCTGCGCCCACCACGGGCGTAAGTTCGAGCCGGAACTCAAGAAGATCGCCGCGGAAATACAGGATGAGACCGAGCGGCTTACGTCCGCTCCGGCCGCCAGTGCGGCCGACGAGGACCGCTGACACAAGGCCTGAACCTCGCATCCGACGAGCCAGGACCGGCCAGGCCGGTCGACGGGCGGCATCCCTGAGATCCAGGGGCGCCGCCCGTCCTCATCTCCGCGGGTGCCCGGGGAGACCCCGGGCCCTGCTTCCGGAGTCCGCCCCTGGCGGCCCCGGCGCCCCTTCCCGGGGCTTGCGGGGCGCCTGGAGCCCCTCCGGGCACCTCGTGCGGCCCCCTAGGCCCCGCTCGGCCGTGCGCCCCTCTCGGGGCCGCTCACGAAGCCGACGAGCGGTGCGATCCGGGTGTACACCCCCGGGCTGTCGGCACGCCCGCAGCCGCGCCCCCAGGACACCAGCCCGATGAGCCGCCCCTGGGCTACCAGCGGCCCGCCGCTGTCCCCCTGGCAGGCGTCCTTCCCGCCGGCACGGTCGCCCGCGCACACCATGGAGTCCTCCCGGTACTGCCCGTCCGAGTCCCCCGGGTACGCCCGGCGGCAGACCTCGTCGGCGAGTACGGTGACCCGCGCCGCCCGCAGCCCGTAGGCGTAGTCGCCGAAGCCGCTGGTGTCGCCCCACCCGTACACGGCCGCCTCGGTGCCCGCCCCGTAGGCGGGGTGGCCGGCCCCGGCCATGGGGAGCACGTGGTCCGCCGGCACCGCTTCGGCCAGCTCCAGCACGGCGAGGTCCCCGGCGTTGGTCCCGGGGTCGTAGGCCGGGTTGACCCGGGCCCCGACCACCGCGATCTCGCGGCCCTCGGGCGCGCGGAGCTCCGTACGCCCGGTGATCACGCGGAAGTCGGCGACGGATTCGACCGGCCCGCCGAGCACCTGGCGGCCGAGGCAGTGGGCTGCCGTCACCACGGTGGTCGGGGCGACGATGACACCGCCGCAGAACTGCCCGTCACGGATACCCCCGAACCGGTCACGGCTGGCGAGTGCCACCACCCAGGGACTGTCGGCGACCCGTACCGGGCTCCCGCCTATGACGACGCTGTCCGCGGCCACCCTGGGCGCCTGGGCCAGCGGCGCCGCGGCCGCTCCCGCCACCAGGGTCAGAGCGCCCGCCAGGGCACGGGCGAAGGGACGACGCATGAGGCCTCCTGACTCTGAGTGTGCTCGAATACACCCAGAGTGGGATGACCGGAGGACATGCGCACCTGCTGCCCCGGCGGCGGCCCGTCCCGGGACGGGCCGCCACGGACCGGATCAGTCCAGGTAGTCGCGCAGGACCTGCGAACGCGACGGGTGGCGCAGCTTCGACATGGTCTTGGACTCGATCTGGCGGATGCGCTCACGGGTGACCCCGTAGACCTTGCCGATCTCGTCCAGGGTCTTCGGCTGCCCGTCGGTCAGTCCGAAGCGCATCGAGACCACGCCCGCCTCGCGCTCGCTGAGCGTGTCGAGCACGGAGTGGAGCTGCTCCTGCAGGAGCGTGAAGCTCACGGCGTCGGCCGGGACGACCGCCTCGGAGTCCTCGATGAGGTCGCCGAACTCGCTGTCGCCGTCCTCGCCGAGCGGCGTGTGCAGGGAGATCGGCTCGCGGCCGTACTTCTGGACCTCGATGACCTTCTCGGGGGTCATGTCGAGTTCCTTGGCCAGCTCCTCCGGGGTGGGCTCGCGGCCCAGGTCCTGGAGCATCTGGCGCTGCACCCGGGCGAGCTTGTTGATCACTTCGACCATGTGCACCGGGATGCGGATGGTGCGGGCCTGGTCGGCCATGGCGCGCGTGATCGCCTGGCGGATCCACCAGGTCGCGTACGTGGAGAACTTGTAGCCCTTGGTGTAGTCGAACTTCTCGACCGCGCGGATCAGACCCAGGTTCCCCTCCTGGATCAGGTCCAGGAAGAGCATGCCGCGGCCGGTGTAGCGCTTGGCCAGCGAGACCACGAGGCGGAGGTTGGCCTCCAGGAGGTGGTTCTTGGCGCGGCGGCCGTCCTCGGCGATGATCTCCAGCTCGCGCTTGAGCTTGGGGGCCAGCTTGTCGGAGTTCGCCAGCTTGTCCTCGGCGAACAGGCCCGCCTCGATGCGCTTGGCGAGCTCGACCTCCTGCTCGGCGTTGAGGAGGGGAACCTTGCCGATCTGCTTGAGGTAGTCCTTGACGGGGTCGGCGGTGGCGCCGGCCACGACGACCTGCTGGGCGGGGGCGTCGTCCTCGTCGTCGGAGATGACGAAGCCCTTGTTCTCGCCGCCCTCGTCCTCCTCCTCGGCCTCCGCCTTCACGGCGTCGGGGCCCTCGTCGAGAGCGTCTTCGCCGCCCTCGTCGGTGTCCTTCTTGGCGGCGGTCTTCTTCGCCGCCGTCTTCTTGGCGGCGGTCTTCTTGGCGGGTGCGGCCTTCTTGGCCGCCGTCTTCTTCGCCGCCGTCTTCTTCGCGGCCGGCTCGGCTGCGGGCTCCCCGGCGAGCGCGTCGGCGGTGTCGGGGTCCGCCGCCCCCGCCTCCGCCGTGACGGTGTCGGCCACTGCCGGGGCGACCGCCGTCTTGGCCGCGACGGTCTTCGTCGCCGTCCGCTTCGCGGGAGTCTTCGCTGCGACGCTCTTGCGTGGGGTGCGCTTGGGCGACTCCGCGGCACTGACCATCAGCGTCACACCCTCTTCCTCGAGGATCTGGTTGAGGCTGCGCAGGACATTCTTCCACTGGGTCGCAGGAATCTGGTCAGCCTCGAAGGCCCGACGCACGTCATCGCCGGCGATCTGCCCCTCGGCCTTGCCCCGCTCGATGAGCGCCATCACAGACTCGGAATCGGCGATCTCCGGCGGGAGCGTACGGGATGTGCTGGCCGACACGAACAACCTCTCGGAACGATGGGAACGGCTTCCGACCCCGGCCTGGTGCTGGACCGGAGCCGACGACCACCGACTGGGGATGGGCCGGGGGCGCGGGCAGGGGCCGGGGAGCTGCACAGCATCCCCAAGGGCTGCTGTCTTCCCTCCGTCGGCCATCACCTCTTACGTCATCGCGTGACGTCGCGGAGCGTTACGCCCAATCTTCGTGTCCCGGCTGCGCCCCTTCGTGGCCTGCGTCACACCGCGTGCGCGGGCGTGCCGGTCCCGCGGTCGACCGCACCCGCCGGGGACCGCTCCCGCGGAGCCCCGCACGCGGAGCCCGCATGCCGCTGTCGCCGGGCCCGCAGGGGACCCGGCGACCGGTGGTGCGCTCCCACGCCCCCGTGCGTCGGAGCGTCAGTGCTCGCGCGGGGCGGGGACCACGCGCTCGACCTCCGGATGCACCGTCAGGAGCTGGCGCATGGCGCTCTCGGCGCCCGCGCCGTCGCCGGAGGCCAGGGCCTCCGCCATCCGCGCGTGGTGGGCCACGCAGGTTTCGCTGGGGCGGTCGCACGAGGTGATGGGGCTGCCGGAGACCTGGAGGGCGGCGGAGACGATGCCCGAGAGGTGCTCCAGCATGCGGTTGCCCGCGACCTGGATCAGGAGCGCGTGGAACTCGTTGTCGGCGCGGGCGAAGGTGATCGCGTCGCCCTGGCCGAGGGCGTGGCCCATGATCTCGACCATGTCGGAGAGGCGCTGCTGGACGTCCGGGCGGTCGTGTCCGGCGGCGAGGCGGGCGGCCAGCGGCTCGATGGTCCAGCGGAGCTCGTTGAGCTCGCGGCGCTGGTCGTCGCGCTGGGGGCCGAAGGCGCGCCACTCGATGATGTCGGGGTCGAGGAGGTTCCAGTCGGCGACCGGCCGGACCCGGGTGCCGACGTTGGGGCGGGCGCTGACGAGGCCCTTGGCCTCCAGGACCCGGAGCGACTCGCGGACGACGGTACGGGAGACCTCGAAGCGCTGGCCGATCTCCTCGGGGACCAGCGGCCGGTCCGCGCCGAGGTCGCCGGAGACGATCATCTGGCCGAGCTGCTGGACGAGTTGGCCGTGCAGTCCGCGGCCGCGGCTGCCGGCCGCCCGGCGTCCGACGCGGCTCAACTCGACGTCGGCACCGTCCCAGTGGGGTGGTCCGACCCGGTCGGAGCCGGCGGCCTCCGCGTAGGGGTAGCGGTCGAGTTCGCCCGGGCCGGCGAGGCCGGTGTCGGCATGGCGGGCGGCGGTCATCATGGTGTGCGCAAGGGTACTCACGAATCCTTTGTCGGCCGTGCCTCCACGACCCTTGAGGTCTTTGGTGAAAAGCACACGAAAGGGTGATCGGTGCCACCTACGCAATTGACGCCTTATCGTAAGGAACCGGGCCCTTTGCGGGGAGTTGTGGTCCGCTTCGCCTGATTCCGTGCGAAGCGGACTTCCGCGGTCTCCCCGCAGTCGCCTCCCGTAAGGGAACGATCACCAACGGACTCTGGCGCGCAGTCCTGTGAACCCATAGGCGCACAACAGGACCATCAACGACAACACCAGTGCGGTGCCGACGGGTTGGGCCATCACCCGAAGGGCCCCCAGCACGAAGCGGTCCCCTTCCGGGGGCCAGGGCGCGGAGGCCAGGGCGCGCAGCCGGGAGGCCACCCCGCCCGCGGGGTACGCGGACTGCCCCTCCAGGGCCTTGCGCACCAGCGGCACGACCGCCACCGGTACGGCGAGCACGGCGCCCAGGCCCGCGAGGGAGGACCGGAACACCCCGGAGGCGAGCACCCCGGACCAGGCGCAGCCGACCAGCAGCCCGGCCCAACTCGCGGCCGGGGCGAGCCACTCGGCCGGGGCGCGCAGCGGGGCGCTCCCGAAGACGAGGCGGAGCGCGGCGGCGTCGGCGGCGACCGCGAGGGCCCCGAGCGCGAGGGCGAGGGCGGCGCACACCCCGAGCTTGGCGGTGAGCAGGCCCAGCCGGCGCGGCACGGTGCCCCGGTCTGCGGCGAGGGCGGGGTAGCGGTACTCCTCGCCGAAGGCCAGGGCCCCCAGCAGTCCGGCGCCGAGCGCGGCCGGGGGCAGCGGGAACGGCTCCGGCCACGCGGCGAGGACCCGGTTCTGCGGGGTGTGCCCGGCGCGGGCGAGCACGAGGGCGGTGGCGGCGGAGACGGCGACGACGAGGGCGGCGGTGAGGAAGGGGGCGGCGGTGCCGAAGACGCGGCGCAGCTCGTAGCGCAGCGGCCGCAGCGGGCCGCCCACGCGGCGCACCGCCGGGGCGGTGCGTCCGGGCCGGGCGTGCCGGGCCCGCCGCGCGAGGGCCCGCGTGCGCCCGGCGGGCCCGGGGACGTGAGCGGGCGGGCCGGGCGCGGAAGCCGGACCCGGGCCGGACGGGGCCTCGCCGGACGGCTCGGCGCGCCCCTCGGCGGCGGGGGCGGTGACAGCGGGGCCGGGGAGGGACCCGGCAGCGGAGCCGGTGCCGGTCCGGGGTTCCGCGTGGGCGCCGCCGTCACCGCCGTCACCGCCGGCCGTGACGGCGCCGGGGCCGGGGCTGGTGCGGACCTGTGCGGCGGCTTCCACCCTGGCCTCCGCGCGGGCCTCCACCCGGATCCCCGAGCCGGTCCTGGTGCGGGCCTGCGGCACGGGCGGGACGGGTGCTCCGGTGTCGCCCGTCTCGTCCGCGAGCTGGTGGACCAGCACGCCGTGGCGGAACGCGGCCTCGCCGACCTCCGCGCAGTTGCTCCCGTACACCGAGAGCCGACTGCCGCTCTCCTCGACGATCTCCACCACCCGGTGCGCGGCCCGGGCCTCGCGGCCCAGTACGTCGGCCAGCCGGGCTGCGTGCGGGGTGCGCACGGCGACCCTGGGCCGCAGCCGGGTGCGCGCGAAGTCCGCGGCGTCCTGGTCGGCGACGAGCCGGCCCGCGGCGATGGAGACGACCCGGTCGGCGCTCCGGGCGGCTTCCTTCGCGTCGTCGGTGGTGAAGAGCACGGCGCCGCCCAGGGAGGCGTGGCCGCGCAGCAGTCCGTGCAGCCAGGCCCGTTCCCGGGCGGCCAGACCGGCCGTGGGCTCGTCGAGGAGCAGGGTGCAGGGGTCCGCGAGCATCGCCGCCGCCAGCCCGACCCGGCGGTCCATCCCGGCCGAGAGCGAACCGAGCCGCTGGTCGCGCAGGCCCCCGATGCCGACGACCTCCATCATGGCGTCGGCCCGGGAGGCCGGGACGCCGACGGCGGCGCAGAGCATCCGGAGCTGGTTGCGGACCGTCCGCGACGGGTGCCCGGGGACGTCGCCGAGGAGGACCCCGACCTCACGGCCGGGATGGGGGATGCGGTGCAGCGGGCGGCCGCGGAAGTAGGTGACGCCGCGGCCCGGTTCGAGTTCGAGCATGAGCCGCAGTGCGGTGGTCTTGCCCGAACCCGGCTCTCCGAGCAGGGCGGTCACGCACCCCGGGCGGGCCTCGAAGGTGAGGTCGTCCACGAGGGGCGGGAGATCTCGACGGGGTGTGCTGGTGAGTCCGATGGCCTGGAGCATCGCTTCTCTCGCGGGGTGTGAGACCGCTTTGCGGCAGCGTGAGTACCACACGCAAGATAACGCGATATGTCCGATTTTGTACGCAACCGGCCCGAGTCCGTACCGATATGGCCGCAGGCCGACCCTCGGACGGCGGAGGCCGCCACCCCGGCTCCGGCGGCTCAGACCTCCGGGCGCAGCATCGGCGGGTTGAGCAGGGTCGCACCGCCGGCCCTGAACAGCTGCGCGGGCCGCCCGCCCTGACGGGTCGTCGTCCCCCCGGCGGGCACCAGGAACCCGGGGGTCCCGGTGACCTTGCGGTGGAAGTTGCGCGGATCGAGCGCCACGCCCCACACGGCCTCGTACACCCGGCGCAGCTCGCCGACGGTGAACTCGGGCGGGCAGAAGGCCGTGGCCAGCGAGGAGTACTCGATCTTCGAGCGGGCCCTCTCCACGCCGTCGGCGAGGATCGTCGCATGGTCGAAGGCGAGCCCGGCGGAGGCCTGGTCAGGGCCTTCGAGCAGTTCGTCGACGGGGGCCCAGCGGGCGCTGTTCGCGTCGCCTCCGGCCCGCGGGGCGGGCAGGTCCGGGGCGAGGACCAGGTGCGCCACGCTGACCACGCGCATCCGGGGATCGCGCTTCGGGTCCCCGTAGGTGGCGAGCTGTTCGAGGTGCGCGCCGTTGTCCACGCCCGGCGCGGCCGGGTCGTGCGCGCACAGGCCGGTCTCCTCGGCGAGTTCCCTGGCAGCGGCACCGGCCAGGTCCTCGTCCCCGCGTACGAAGCCGCCGGGCAGCGCCCAGCGCCCCTGGAACGGCTGCTCACCCCTTCGGACGACCAGCGCGCAGAGCGCGTGGCGCCGCACGGTGAGCACGACCAGGTCGACGGTGACGGCGAAGGGCGGAAAGGCCGACGGGTCGTAGGGCGACATGCCGCGATCATAGTCGTCTGCCTGACGATAAACAGTCGTTTCGTGATCCCGAGGACGGTGATCTGGACCCCAGTCAGGATCCTCCCGAGCAGCCGGGGCCACCGTGCGGGCCTCTCCTCAGCCTCCCAGTTGGAGCCCATCGGCCGCCTCCTCCACCATGCCCACGCCGAGGCGGCTGATCCTGACGGTAAAGGGCTCCCCCGCCACCCGCAGCCCCGAGAGGCGCAGGGCCCCGAGGGGGGCACCCGCCCTGGGGGCCACGGCGACCGTGCCGGCCGGGGCGTCCGGGCGGATGCCGGCCAGGGCGGTGAGCGCGTGGATCCCGGCGGCCGCGGCCACCGCCGCGGGCCGGCAGGCCGCCGGATGCGGCAGGGGCGCGCTGCCCGCGGTCCGCTGCTCGGAGGCGTGCATCTCCGGCAGCCGGTACCCGAAAGCCTCCGCCGCGTCGAGCAGGCCCCGCAGCAGACCGGCGGCCTCCTTCTCGAAGCCCGCCTGGGCCAGCCCGGCCACCGCGACGGCGCTCTCGTGGGCCCGGACCGCCCCCGACCGGTGGCCGAACGGGTTGTGCCCGGGCTCCCGGGCGGCCATGCTCCGCAGCCCCCACCCCGAATCCATGGCGGGGGCTCCGAGCAGCCGGGCGAGCTGTTCGGTGCGGACGGCGTCCAGCAGCCCGGGCGCCATCCGGCCCCCACCGACCAGGCCGGTATCGAGGAGGTGCGCGGCGGCTCCGGTGAGCCGGGGCAGCGGCCGGCCGTCGGGGTGCAGGGCCGCGGCGGGGCGGCCCCCGTCCGGGCCGTCGATCCAGAACCGGGCCCGGAACCTCTCCCGCAGGGCGGCCGCCCATTCCCGCCACTCCCCCGCTCCGCCGCGCCCGCAGCCCTCCAGCAGGTCGGCGCCGAGCAGCGCGGCCCGGTGGGCGTGGGCCTGGGTCTCGCAGCGGCGGGGCCCCGGGTCGGGGTCGGCCAGGAAGCCGTCCTCCCCCAGCGCCCCGCGCAGCCAGTCCAGGCAGCGCTCCGCGACGGGCAGCAGCCGCGCCACCTCCTCCTCGGGCAGCCCCCACCGCCGGGCCTCGGCGAGCACCGCCGGGAAGCCGAGGGTGGCCTCGGTCCCGGTGCAGCCGGGCGGCAGCTGCGGCCCGGCGGCCCGCAGCGGACCCGGGATCTTGCCCGTGTCCGGGCCCCGGCCCCCGGTCTGCGCGCGGGCCAGGATCCGCAGCGTGGCGGCGGCCAGCCCGGTACCGAGCGGCAGTGCCATCCGCGCGGCCCACAACGACTCCGCCGGGGCGGGCCCGAGCCGCCACGGCACTCCCGCCGCCGCGAAGGCGTCGCCCGGTTCGACGGGGTCCCGCAGGAGCAGTGCCCGGAGGTCTTCGACGCTGGTGCGGAACCATTCGTCGGCCCTCGGGTCGTCCCCCTCGGCGCGGGCGGCGGCCAAGGGGTTCGCCACCTGCCCGGCGGGGGCCCGCGCGGCGCGGTCGCGGGTGGTGCGCAACTCGATGGTGCGGGACTCGCCGGGGCCGAGTTCGAGCTCCCACCGCAGCAGCCCGGCCGAGGCGAGGGCGTCGTCGGGGGCCGGCTCGGCGGTGGTGACGGCAAGCGCGTCCCCGGTGTTCCAGCGCAGGCCGGCCGCGTGCACCCCGGCGGCGAGCTCCGGCCCGGCGCGGCCGGCGGCGACGGCCGCCAGGTCGGCCAGGTCGGTGCCGAGGGAGATCTCCACGGGCAGGCGCAGGGGGCGGGCGGCGTAGCTGCGCACGGTGATGCGCTCGGTGCCGTCGGCGTGGCGGATCCGCTCGACCCCGATGTCGGGGTCCGGTCCGGGCTCGACCCCGGTGCGGACCGTGGCGGTGAAGGACGCCCGGTCCGCGCCGATGCTGCGGCCCTGGACGGCGACCGGGTCCCGTCCGGCGACGCGCAGCACGCAGCGGGAGAGCAGCCTGCGCCCGGATCGGTAGATCCCGTCGATCCCCCGCCCGGTCAGCTGGCCGTGCTCCGGCGAGATGGCCAGGCAGGGCGCGGCGACGCAGATGAGCGCCCCGTGCACCGGCGGCAACTCGGCCCGCCGCCCGACGGCGCCCGTCTGCCCGGGCACCCCGCCGCCGCCCCGCCCCCCGGCACCCGCACCAGACCCCACACCGGCACCGGCACCGATACCCGCACCGGACCCCACACCGGCACCGGGCCCCAGGCCAGCACCACCACCACCACCGGCACCGGCACCGGCACCGGCACCACCCGCGGAAACAGCACCGGGCGGCAGCCCAGCCGCAGCACCCCACCTCGCCCCGCCCGGCCCCACACCAGCGCCGGCACCCGCACCGCCACCGGCCGCCTGCCCCGGCGGCCCGGCGGCCCCCGGCAGCGGGCCGGCCGGGCGGTCCAGGCCGCCTGGCCCCGCCTGCCGCTCCGGCGGGAGCTCCGCCGCTCCGCCGGGCGGGGGTTCCGCCGGGCGGGACGCCGGGGTGGGAGGGGGCCCGGAAGGGCCGCTTCGGGGTACGGGGGGAGCCATGTGCCGCCTTGTCTGCGCTCCGGCCGGTTCTGCGGGGCGGCGGCGCGGCCGGGCCCCCACCACCCCCCAGCTGAACGCCCCCACCCCCGCCCGGGTCACGGGCCCCGGTGGCGGCTGCCCGCACCGGGCGGGCCCGCTTAGGCGCGGGGCACGGCCCCCCGGCCTCCGCAGGACCCCGGCCAGGCCCTGACAGGGGCTCACTGGCCGCTCCCCTCGGTGCGGCGGGAGGCGCGGCGGCGCTGTCCGGTGCGGCGGCCGGGCGGGCGGGTGGCTCCGGCGGGCCGCTTGCGGCCCGGCTCCCGGCGCCTGCGCTCCTCCCTCAGGCACTCCCGCAGCCCTTCGGGGTCGATGCCCTCGTTGCAGGCGTGGTGGAGGAGCTGGGCGAACCGGTACTCGGCGTCGGCCCGCAGGGCCAGCCCGAACGCGATCCGGGCGGTGGGCTCGTCCCCGGTGGACCAGGAGACCCAGCCGGCCAGGGTCAGCGGGGCCGCGGCGTGCTCCCCGTAGGCGCCGACGCAGCGCCTGGCCAGGGCCCGCCACAGCCGCAGGGCGGGCGCGGCCTCCTCGTCCTCCATCCACTCGGCGGCGATGTCGCGGATCTCCCGGTCCTGGAGTCCGAGGATCACGGCGGCGGCCTCGTCGTGGCCGAGCAGTGCGTCGTCCCAGTCGTCGGCGCACGGCCCGCCCTCGGCGGGCGGCGCCATGGTCAGGCGCCTCATCAGGGTCCGGGCCAGGTCGAGGGTCTGCGCGCCGACCTCCTCCCGGGTCGCCCCGTCGAGGATCTTCGGCACCAGGGCCGTGGCGGCCCGCTCCAGGGCTTCCTCCTGCTCGGTGGCCCAGGCGCCGCCGAGCGGGGTCAGCCGGCCTTCGATGTCCTTGAGGGAGCCGCGGACCTGGAGCCCGGCGAAGGTGGCCGCGGCGGCCATCACCGAGGTGCCGGGGGGTGCCAGCGGGTTGCCCTCGGCCGGGCAGCATCCGTCGTCGCCGCAGGTGTAGGACCAGTAGCGGCCGGTGGAGAGGCACAGCGCCTCCAGGACGGGCACGTCGAGGGCGCCGCAGGCGATCCGGACCCGCTGGGCGAGCGGCCGCAGCCGGGTCATGACCCGCTGCCCGCTCTCGCCGCCCCGGGGGTCCTGGCAGAGGAAGACCACGATGCCGTCGGGCTTGCCGCCGCGCCGTTCACTGCCGCGGATGAGGCATTCGGCGACCTGCCGTGCCGTGTCCTCCCATTCGGCGGGGGCGAGGGGGATGCCCACCCGCAGACGGCCGCCGAAGCGTCCGTTCGCGCCGTGCACAGCGACCATGACGAGGGAGTCGGTGGGGTGGAAGCCGAGCATGTAGGGCAGCGCGTCGGCCAGTTCCGCCGGGCTGCGCAGGGTGATCTGGGGGTCGGTGGGGACTCCGGACGGGCTGATGGACGGCCGTCCGGACGGGCTGGGTGATTCGTGGTTCGTCGTCATGCGTCCGAAGGTCCCGCGCCCGCTCCGATCCCGAAACCCCTGTGGATAACCCGTTCGATCTTCAATTTCCACAGGTCCGGATCCGCATTGGCGCGATGTCAGAGCCATCGGGTTGCATGGGGGCATGAACGCAGACCTGAGGTCCTCGGCCGATTCCGTACTCGCCCGTCTCGTGGGCGACCCCACGGGCACCGCGCGGCTGCGCGAGGACCAGTGGCGGGCGATCGAGGCCCTCGTCGCGCACAAGCGGCGGGCCCTCGTGGTCCAGCGCACCGGCTGGGGCAAGTCCGCGGTCTACTTCGTGGCCACGTCCCTGCTGCGGGCGAGCGGCGCCGGACCCACCGTGATCGTCTCCCCGCTGCTGGCGCTGATGCGCAATCAGGTCGAGGCCGCCGCGCGGGCGGGCATCCACGCGCGGACCATCAACTCCGCCAATCCGGAGGAGTGGGAGGGCATCCAGGCCGAGGTCGCGGCGGGCGAGGTCGACGTCCTGCTGGTCAGCCCGGAGCGGCTCAACAATCCGGACTTCCGCGACCAGGTACTGCCCAAGCTGGCGGCCGCCACGGGCCTGCTCGTGGTCGACGAGGCGCACTGCATCTCCGACTGGGGGCACGACTTCCGCCCCGACTACCGCCGGCTGCGCACGATGCTCGCCGACCTCCCGCCGGGCGTGCCCGTGCTGGCGACGACGGCGACCGCCAACGCCCGGGTGACGGCCGACGTCGCGGAGCAGCTCGGCACGGGGGCCGGTACGGACGCGCTGGTGCTGCGCGGCCCGCTGGACCGCGAGAGCCTGAGCCTGGCGGTGCTGGCCCTGCCGGACGCCGCGCACCGGCTGGCCTGGCTCGCCGACCACCTCGCCGAGCTGCCCGGCTCCGGGATCATCTACACCCTGACGGTGGCCGCCGCCGAGGAGGTCACCGCCTACCTGCGCCACCGCGGGCACACGGTGTCCTCGTACACCGGCCGGACGGAGAACGCCGACCGCGAGCAGGCGGAGAGCGACCTCCAGGCGAACCGGGTCAAGGCCCTGGTGGCGACCTCCGCCCTGGGGATGGGCTTCGACAAGCCCGACCTGGGCTTCGTGGTGCACCTGGGCTCGCCGTCCTCCCCCATCGCCTACTACCAGCAGGTCGGCCGCGCCGGCCGCGGGGTGGAGCACGCCGAGGTGCTGCTGCTGCCGGGCCGTGAGGACGAGGCGATCTGGCAGTACTTCGCCTCGGTGGCCTTCCCTCCGGAGGAGCAGGTGCGCCGCACCCTGGACGCCCTGGCCCAGGCGGGGCGGCCGCTCTCGCTGCCCGCGCTGGAGCCGCTGGTGGACCTGCGCCGGACGCGACTGGAGACGATGCTGAAGGTGCTCGACGTGGACGGGGCCGTCCACCGGGTGAAGGGCGGCTGGACGGCCACGGGCGAGCCCTGGGCGTACGACTCGGAGCGGTACGCCTGGGTCGCCCGGCAGCGGGCCGCCGAGCAGCAGGCGATGCGGGACTACGCGGCCACGACCGCCTGCCGGATGGAGTTCCTGCGCCGCCAGCTCGACGACGAGGAGGCCGCGCCCTGCGGCCGCTGCGACAACTGCGCCGGCGCCCGCTTCACGGCTGACGTCTCGGGCGCCGCGCTGGACACCGCGCGGGGCGAACTGGGCCGCCCCGGAGTGGAACTGGAACCGCGCAGGATGTGGCCGACCGGGCTCGCGGCGGTGGGCGTGGACCTCAAGGGGCGGATCCCGGCCGGGGAGCAGTCGTCGACGGGGCGGGCCCTGGGCAGGCTGTCCGACATCGGCTGGGGCAACCGGCTGCGGCCCATGCTGGCCCCGCAGGAGGCCGACCGACCCGTTCCGGACGATGTCGCGCAGGCCGTGGTGGCCGTGCTCGCCGACTGGGCCCGGGGTCCCGGCGGTTGGGCCTCGGGGGCGGCTGATGCTCCGGCCCGGCCGGTGGGCGTGGTCGCGCTGCCTTCGCGGAGCCGCCCGCAGCTGATCGGCTCCCTGGCCGCGCGCATCGCCGAGGTGGGGCGCATCCCCCTGCTGGGGGCGCTGGAATACACGGATCAGGCGCCGCAGTTCGGGCTGCCGTCCTCGAACAGTGCCCAGCGGGTCCGTGGGCTCCACCAGGCGTTGACCGTGCCGCCAGCCCTGGCGGCGAATCTTTCCGAGGTCCGGGGCCCGGTCTTCCTCGTCGATGACCGCGCGGAGAGTGGATGGACCCTGGCGGTGGCCTCCCGGCTGCTGCGCCGGGCGGGGGCCGAGGGGGTGTTTCCGCTGGTACTGGCGGTCCAGTCATAGCGGAATGCGTCATCTTCGGCGTGGGGGGCAAGGATATGAGCGGCATACCGGCGAATTCCGGTCCGCGGCCGCAAATGCTCATTGCCCCATCCTCGCGGGCCACGCGAGAATCGGAGTGCTCCCGCTCGGCTCGTCGGCACTCTCCTGGGCCGCGCTGCGGCGCGCCCACACCTCAGCCGTGCCCGTACGCGGGCGTGTACCCGAAGGGAGGACCGTGACCTTCGGATTCGCCCCGTCCTCGACCACGTCACTGGCAGCAACGGCCGGTGGCGCCAGTCGGCACGGCAGACTGCTCGAACCCTCCGAGTGGACGGCGGCGGGGGTCCCCCTGCTCCGCAATCCGCGCGAGGTGGTCGGCGGGCTGCACTCCCGGCACAGCCCGACGCCGTCCACCGCCGTCATAGCCGTGCTCGGTCCCGAGGAACAGATCGTCGCGAGCGCCTCGTTCGTGCAGAAGTCCGTTTCGGCGGACGGCTGGGAGTACCGCAACGCGCTGCTGTCGCGGCTGCGCCGGGTCATCCCGCACGACCTGCGGCGCCGGACCCCGGTGCGGACGGCGGTGCTGATGTACTGCCGTGACGGCGACGAGCGCTGGACCGAGGAGGACGGCGCCTGGATGTGGGGGCTGCGCGACGCCTGCACCCTGCACGGGCTGCGCTGCGGCGCGTACATCACGCTGACCCGCGGCGGCTGGCAGGTGGTGGGTGAGGGCCGGGGCGGTCGTCGGCCCGGTTCGGACTCCCGGCCCGAGCCGCTCGGCTCGCTGACCCCCGAGCTCACGCCGCTGACGCTGAGCACGGTGGGCGGCACGTCGGAGCCCCTGCGCCGGACCGCCGCGCGCTGAGGAGCCCGCGGCCGCACGGGCCCGGTGCCGGACGCCAGATGCCGGACGCCGGACGCCGACGGCAATCCGTACGCCGTCGGAGGCCGCCGAAAGCCCGCCGCACCGTACGGGCGGGGGCAGCCCTCACGGCCGTACTCCCGGGAAGGGGGTACGGCTGGTCGGGCTCCGGACTTCAGCGGGGCCGGCCCATGGCCCGCCCCGCCCCTCGCCCGCGCGGGATACGGGGCGTCAGACGCCCGCACCCAGCAGGGAGTCGATCTGCTTGACGTCGCCGCACACGATCAGCAGCGCACCCGCCCGGGCAAGCGCCACCGGCAGTGCGGTGGAGGTCGCCGAGACCGGTCCGCCGTTGGCCGCGAAGACCACGACGGGGCGGCCGGAGGCGCGCTGCACGTGCGCCGCGTCCGCGTAGAAGACGTCGTCCCCGGCGTCGTGCTGGGCCCAGTACGAGGCCTCGCCGAAGGACAGCTCGTGAGCGGCCCACGGGTGCGGGTCGCCAGTGGTGATCACCAGGATCTCACCGGGCGCGCGCCCGGTGTCGAGCAGCAGGTCCACGGCCTCCTCGGCCGCGTCCAGCGCGCCCTCGGCGGAGGCCGGGATCAGCTGGACCTGCGGGACCGCCGCCGAGACGGACGGCGCGGCGGAGGCTGCGGGAACGGGTCCGGGGGTGGTTTCGGCCGCGCGCGGCGCGGGCGGACCGGGCCGGGGGGCGACACCCGCGCGGCTCGCCGCGGCGGGGGTGGGACCGGGGCGCCCGGGCCGGGGAACGGCTACGGGACGCGGACCAGGTACGGGACGGGGGGTCTGCGCGGTGCGGCTCGCGGCCGGCGTGACGCGGGGACCCTGGGCACTCTCGTGAATCTGAGGCTCCTCGATGGCGGGGGTGAGAGGCATGAGTTGATATCTATCAAACACCGGTACGAAACGTACCGGTCGGTGGCACGTGGGTGCGATCAGAAATCGAAGCCGAGTTGGCCTCCGTTTTCCAGCTCCAGCGCTTCCTCGCTGCGGCGCACCTTCTTCAAGTGCCGCCACTGGGGCAGCGCGTCGAGGTAGGACCACGAGAGCCGGTGGTACGCGGTGGGCCCGCGCAGCTCCAGTGCGGCCCGGTGGACCGGCGAGGGGTAGCCCGCGTTCGCGGCGAAGGCGAAGTCCTCGATGCCGTCGCCCGGTTCGCCGAGTCCGGCCATCATCCGGTCGCGCCGGACCTTGGCGATCACCGAAGCCGCGGCCACGGCGATGCAGGACTGGTCGCCCTTGATGACCGTACGGACCCGCCACGGCGGGCCGAGGTAGTCGTGCTTGCCGTCGAGGATCACCGCGTCGGGCCGCACCGGGAGCGCTTCCAGCGCGCGCACCGCCGCGAGCCGCAGGGCCGCGGTCATCCCGAGTTCGTCGATCTCCTCGGGGGAGGCGTGCCCCAGGGCATGTGCGGTGACCCAGTCCTCCAGCACCTCGAGCAGCGCGTCGCGCCGCTTCGGGGTGAGCAGTTTGGAGTCGGTGAGCCCCTCGGGCGGCCGGCGCAGGCCGGTGATCGCCGCGCAGACGGTGACGGGACCGGCCCAGGCCCCTCGTCCGACCTCGTCGACCCCGGCGATGACCTTGGCGCCGGTGGTTGCACGGAGGGAGCGCTCGACGGTGTGGGTGGGTGCTTCGTACGGCATGGCGCCAGCAAGGTTACGCCGCCCCGGGCCGCCTGCACACCCCGGCCCGGGGCAAGCTCCGCCGGGGCGCCTCCGCGCGGCCGCGCGGAGTGCGTGCGCCGGCCCGCGCGGGGCCCTTCGTCCGCGTCCGAGGAGTGCCCGCACGGGTCGTGCCGCGGGCGCCGGCGGGCCCGTACGGGAGCCGCCCGGGCGGGCTGCCCGGGGGTCACACCCGGAGCATCGGCACCATCACTCCGTCGATCATCTCCGCGATCTCGACGTCCGGCCATTCGCTTCCGCACACCTTCGCGCGGTACATGAGCATCGCCGGGATCACATCGGTGAGCAGGGGACTCGTGGCGTCGGACCGGACGTCACCCCGCTCAATTCCGCGCTGGAGCAGCTCGCGTATCACCTCATGGGCCGGCTCGTGGAGGCCCTTCCAGATCACTTCGCGGAACAGGTCGGCATGGGTGTGGTCGCATTCGTGAAGGACTGCGCGCAGGGCCACCCCGGCTTGGGAGCGCATGACGTCGCGCATCCGCACGCACAGCGCGTACAGGTCCTCGCGCACCGATCCGTGGTCGGCGACCGCCCCCAGCTCGGGCAGCCCCGCCCGCAGCACCTGCGCCACCAGGTCGGTCTTGGTGGGCCAGCGCCGGTAGACGGCCGCCTTGCCGGTGCGCGCCCCGGCCGCGACCGCCTCCATGGTGAGGGCGTTCCAGCCGACGGTGCTCAGCTGGTCCAGTGCGGAGTCCAGAATCGCCCGTTCGAGCGCCGGCCCCCGCCTGCGCACCGGCGCCGCCCCCGCCGACCAGCCCGAACCCGCCATGCCCATACCTCCGACCGGCCCGGGCGACTCCCGCGCACATTTCCAGCCTTAGTGAACGCTTGCGTTCCCTACATTCGGGCTCCTACCGTGGACCCGCAGTGAACGAATGCGTTCACTATTTCACTTCGGGGGGATCCACAGTGACAAGCGTTCAGCTCGAGAAGCCCCGGATACCAGGGGCCGCCCGACGGCCCGGACGTCCAGGGGTGGCACTCGCCGTCATCGCCGCCTGCCAGCTCATGGTCGTCCTCGACGCGACCATCGTGAACATCGCGCTCCCGCACATCCAGACGGCGCTCTCCTTCTCCACCACCGACCTCTCCTGGGTGATCAGCGCCTACACCCTCGCCTTCGGCGGACTACTGCTGCTCGGCGGCCGGGCCGGCGACATCCTGGGCCGGCGCCGCGTCTTCGTGACCGGAATCCTGCTGTTCACCCTGGCCTCCCTGCTCGGCGGATTCGCCCAGGAGCCCTGGCAGCTGATGGCGGCCCGCGCCCTCCAGGGCGTCGGCGGGGCCATCGCCTCGCCCACCGCGCTCGCCCTGATCACCACGACCTTCGCCGAAGGCCCCGACCGCAACCGCGCCTTCGGGGTCTTCGCCGCCGTGTCCGCCGGCGGCGGCGCCGTCGGCCTGCTGGCCGGCGGCATGCTCACCGAGTGGCTCGACTGGCGCTGGGTGCTCTTCGTCAACGTGCCGATCGGCGTGCTCATCGCCGTCCTCGCCCCGCTCTACATCAACGAGTCCGAACGCCACCCGGGCCGCTTCGACGCCGCCGGCGCCCTCACCTCCACCGCCGGGATGACCTCGCTCGTCTACGGGTTCATCCGCGCGTCCGAGGACGGCTGGCGCGACTCGCTGACCATCGGCTCCTTCGCCACCGCCGTCGTCCTGCTCGGACTCTTCGTCCTCATCGAGTCGCGCGCCGCCGAACCGATCATCCCGCTGCGGATGTTCGCCGACCGCAACCGCGCCGGCACCTACCTGATCATGCTCGGTCTCGCCGCCGCCATGTTCGGCATGTTCTTCTTCATCGTCCAGTTCGTGCAGAACGTCCTGGGGTTCTCGCCCATCCAGTCGGGCGTCGGCTTCCTGCCCGTGACGGTGGCGATCATCGCCGCCGCCGGGCTCTCGCAGCGCTTCCTGCCGCGCCTGGGCCCCAAGCCGTTCATGGTCACCGGATCGGCGCTCACCGGGACCGGCCTGGCCTGGCTGACCTTCATCCGCACCGACAGCACCTACCTGTCCGGCGTGCTCGGCCCGATGCTGCTGTTCGGCTTCGGCATGGGCCTCAACTTCGTCACCCTCACCCTCACCGCCGTCTCCGGCGTGGCACCGCGGGAGGCGGGAGCGGCCTCCGGCCTGCTGAACGCCAGCCAGCAGGTGGGCGGTTCGCTCGGCCTGTCGATCCTGGTCACCGTCTTCGGCACCGCCGGGCGCGACGAAGCCGCCAAGCAGGTCCCGGACTTCATGGCCCACGCCGAACCGGGTCAGCTGGCCGCCTTCAAGCAGACCGGGCAGCTGCCGGACCCCTGGGGGGACCTCGTCCTCACCCGGGGCATCTCCACCGCCTTCATCGCCGCCGTCGCCATGGCGGGGCTGGCACTGGCCACCGCGCTGCTGGTGATCCGGGTGCGCAAGAGCGACCTGGAGGCCCTCAGCGGTGCCGCCGCCGAGGCCGGCCCCGCGGCCTGAGCGCACCACCCGGCCGCTCCCCCGGCAAGAGCGAACGTACGAGCAGCCCCGGGCGCGGAACGACCCCCGCGCCCGGCACCCGCCCACCCGGCACCAGCGCCACCCGGCCGGGCCCGCTCAGCAGCCGCTCCCCGTCAGGCGGGCAGTCCGGGCAGCCACGCCGGAAGCGCCTCGGTGCGGTCCAGCCACGCCTGCGGCAGCGCCTCGTCCCCGCGCCCGCCCAGCACTCCGCCGACGATCGCGCAGGTGGTGTCCACGTCGCCGCCCACCTGGGCGGTGGTCCAGAACGCCCGCTCGAAGTCGTCCAGCGCCCGGGCCGCCGACCACAGCGCGAAGGGCACCGTGTCATGGGCGCTCGTGCGCCGCCCGCAGCCCAGCACCGCGGCGACCGTCGTGGCGTCGCCGTAGTCCAGCATGTCCCGCGCCCTGCGCACGCCCGCACCGACGGCGCTGCGCGGCACCAGCGCGATCACCCCGTCCAGCAGGGCCTCGGCGGTCGGCGGCCCGGCCGGGGACGCCGCCAGCGCGGCCGCCGCGGCGACGGCCATCGCCCCGCACACCGCCTCGCGGTGCTGGTGGGTGGTGTAGGCGGAGATCTCCGCCTGGTGTGTGGCCTGCTCGGGGTCGTCCGCGTACCAGGCGCCGAGCGGGGCGATCCGCATCGCGGCGCCGTTGCCCCAGGAACCCTGCCCGTTGAAGAGCTCGGCGGCCAGCGTCCGCCAGTCCTCGCCCTCCCGGACCAGGCGCAGCATCCGGTTCACGGCGGGCCCGTAGCCGCGGTCGAAGTCGTGGTGGTCGGCGAAGGAGGCCGCCAGCGCGTCCTGGTCGACGCGGCCGTGCGTGGCGAGCACGGCCAGCACCGAGCAGGCCATCTCGGTGTCGTCGGTCCACTGCCACGGCTCGCTGCCGGCCGGCAGCTCGCGCCGCTTCAGCAGCGGGTAGTTGACGGGAACGAAGTACTGGGAGCCCAGGGCGTCCCCCAGGGCCAGCCCGCGAAGGCTGGACAGGGCGCGTGCGTAACGCGTTTCGGAAGTGGAATCAGCGGTCATCGCGCGCCACTTTAGCCGTCCAGGTCATAAGGCTCGGGTGTGGTCCACCGCTCAAACGGGCGGTCCATCCGGTAGCGGCCGTCGGGTCCGAGCAGCAGGACACGGTATTCGCCGTTGCCAGGGTTGGACAGGGCCTCGAACTCGGCCACCGACCAGTGGAACCAGCGCATGCAGAACAGCCGCATCGTCAGCCCGTGGGTGACCACCAGGACGTTCTCGGGATGGTCGGGGGCCTCGAAGCTGCGGTAGAGGCTCTCCAGGAAGGAACCGACGCGGTCGTACACGTCGGCGCCCGACTCGCCCTGCGCGAAGCGGTAGAAGAAGTGCCCGTAGGCGTCCCGGTACGCCTTCTGGAGCTTCACGTCGTCGCGGTCCTGCCAGTTCCCCCAGTCCTGCTCGCGCAGTCGGGGCTCCTCGCGTACGCGGACCCGCGCCGGGTCCAGCCGCAGCTCGCGGAAGGTCTGCAGGGTCCGGCGGTAGGGGGAGACGTACGCGCTGATGCTCTCCTCGCCGAAGAGCTCGCGCAGCCGCTCCCCGGCGGCCGCGGCCTGCTCGTGGCCGGTGCGGGTCAGCCGCAGGGCGTGGTCGGGCTCCCGCTCGTACACCGTGTCATCGACGTTTCCCTCCGATTCCCCGTGCCGGACAAGGACGATGCGCCGTGGTCGAACCATCCCCCGACCCTATTCGGCCACCGGGGCCGCTGTGCCCCGGGCACGCCGGTCGGGGGCGGCGCTTGTCCTACGGTCATACCGTCCAGCTGGGTTCGAGGTCGACGACGTCCCCGGTGAGCGCTTCCACGTCCGCCTCGGTCTGGGCGCGCAGCGAGAGCCGCTCGACCCGCTCCTGCCGGTACTTGCCGTGCTCCGCGGCCGCCCGCCACATGGACAGCACCAGGAACTCCCGGCCGGGCGCCTCCCCGAACAGGCCCCGGATCATGCCGGGCGATCCTGCCATCGCGGGGTTCCAGACCTTCTCCTGCATCAGCGCGAAGTGCTCCTCGCGCCCTTCCCGCACCCGGGTGTGGGCGACCCGCACCACGTCGGCGTCGCCGAAGCGCGGCTCGAAGCCGGTCTTCACGTCGAAGCGGTGGTCGAAGAGCGTCACCCGGGCATCGGTGTAGGTGCCGTTCTGCGAGGCGGCCAGTCTGTCGTGCGAGCGGGCCATGAAGGAGTCGTAGAACGAGCGGCTCTCCCAGAACGCGAAGACATGCGCGACCCCCTGCCGGCCTCTGCTCCAGCCGCCGCCCTGTCCCCGGAATCCCGGTTCGCCGGGCAGCCCCGCCCACTTGCGCTGCCCGCGCTCGAACCCGCGTCGGTCCGTCACCGTGCAGCGAATCCACTTGACCAGCACCGCGCCATCGTACGGGCCGGGCACGGTCCCGGTCAGTCCCCGGAGCGGTGGATCCGTACCAGTTCCGCCGCATCCCGCTCGGGCAGCCGAAGCCCGAACTCCCGGTCGAGGAGGGCGGGCAGCCGGTCGGGATCCACCGGCTCCCGCTCGGTCCGCCCGTCGGGGAACAGGCGCGTCAGCTCACGCCCCACGAGCGTCTTGCGCACGGCGTCCCCGGGGAGCTGCACGATGGTCTTCCCGACGAAGGAGGACCGGGGGTGCGTGGAGCTGTAGTGGTTCAGCACGACGTAGTCCACGGGGTGGTACCGCTGCGGGGAGAAGGCGTACAGGTCCCACCAGCCCTCCCCGCGGCGGGCGCGGAGCACGAGGACGCCTTCCTCCTCCTCGTGGACCGCGTACGTCCACGGCCCCTGGCGGACCTCGGTGCCGGGCCGCGCGAGCGGGACGGGCTCGCGCGGGCCCATGTAGCCGAACCCGGCGTCGCAGAGCCACGGTTCGCCGTCGACGGTGACGACGAGCACGGCGTGCGTCACCGCGAGCAGCGAGTCGCCCCGGGTGCGGTTGCGGGCGCCGCGCCCGGAGACCTCGAAGCCGATCCGCTCCAGGGCGGCGGCCAGCAGCGAGTTCTGCTCGTAGCAGTAGCCGCCCCTGCGGGCGCGCACGAGCTTGCCCTCCAGGGCCTTGACCTCCAGCTCGACGGGGCGGCCGAGCAGGACGTCCAGGCTCTCGAAGGGGATGGCGGCGGTGTGGGCCCGGTGCACTTCGTACAACGTCTCCAGGTCGGGCCGGAGTTCCCGCACGGCCCGTCCCGTCGCGGCACCGAGGCCGATCCGCTCCAGGTACGCGTCCAGGTCCAGTTCCTCACCGCTCCACATGGCTCCCCGCTCCCCCGCCGTGAAATCCGCATGCCCGGACGTCGCCGGGCCCCGCACAATGATCGCCATGACCGCCTTGCACACCAACCCGCTCTTCGCCCGGCTGGCCACGGCGGAACGCGTGCTCGTCGCCGGTGCCGGCGGGGGCTTCGACGTCTACTCCGGCCTGCCCATCGCCCTGTCGCTGCTGCACCAGGGCAAGGAGGTGCACCTGGCGAACCTCTCGTTCAGCACCCTGGCCGGCCTGCCCGCCGAGGAGTGGGCGGCACCCGACCTGGCTGCCGTCACCCCCGACTCCGCGCCCCACCTGTCCTACTTCCCGGAGCGGACCCTCGCCCGCTGGCTCCGGCTGCACCGCTACCCCTCGACGGTGTACGCCTTCCCCCAGGTCGGCGTGCAGCCGCTGCGGGCCGCCTACCGGGCGCTGATCGACCTCCACCGGATCGACGCGGTGGTACTGGTCGACGGGGGCACGGACATCCTGATGCGGGGCGACGAGGCCGGCCTCGGCACGCCCGAGGAGGACCTGACCAGCGTGGCGGCACTGGCCGCGCTGGACGACGTACCGGAGCGGCTCGTGGTGTCGGTCGGCTTCGGCGTGGACGCGTACCACGGGGTCAGTCACGCCCTGGTCCTGGAGAACATCGCGGCGCTGGAGCGGGACGGGGCGTACCTCGGCGCCTTCTCGATACCCCGGGCCACCCGGGAGGGGGCGCTCTTCCTGGACGCGGTGGACCACGCGCAGGACCACACGCCGGACCGTCCGAGCATCGTGGCGGGTTCGATCGCGGCGGCGGTCCGCGGCTCCTTCGGGGACGTCCGGTTCACGGAACGCACCCGGGGCAGCGAGCTCTTCGTGAACCCCCTGATGTCCCTGTGCTTCGCCTTCGAGCTGCGCGGGCTGGCGGACCGGTGCCTCTACCTGGACCGCATCGAGGACACCCACCTGATGCGGCAGGTCCACTCCAGGATCGCCGAGTTCCGGGAGGACCTGGTCACCCGGCCCTCGCGGGCGATCCCCCACTGACGGGCCGCCCGGCACGGGCACAGGCACAGGCACGGATACGGCGAAGGGGACCGGCCGTGGGCCGGTCCCCTTCGTTCGTGTGCGGCGGGTCAGCCGTCAGCTACCCGCGCGGGCTCAGCTGCAGCCGCTGGTGGAGCCGCAGCCCTCGCAGATGTAGCAGGAGCCGGCGCGCTGCATCTTCGTACCGCAGGAGAAGCAGAGCGGGGCGTCGGCGGAGACGCCCATCTGCATCTCGACCAGCTCGGCGTTGCTGTGCGCCGTCTTGGGGGCCGGGACCGGGACGATCGCCACCGGCTTGGCCACGGCGGCGACGGGCGCCGACTGGGCGAGGGACTCGGTGTCGAGCTCCTCCTCGTCGAGCGGCTCGTAGGAGCCGGTGTCGAGGTGGCGCTGACGCTCCTCGGCGGAGTGGATGCCGAGCGCCGAGCGGGTCTCGAAGGGCAGGAAGTCCAGCGCCACGCGGCGGAAGATGTAGTCGACGATCGACTGCGCCATCCGCACGTCCGGGTCGTCCGTCATACCGGCCGGCTCGAAGCGCATGTTGGTGAACTTCGCGACGTACGTCTCCAGCGGGACGCCGTACTGCAGGCCGACGGAGACGGCGATCGAGAAGGCGTCCATCATGCCCGCGAGGGTGGAACCCTGCTTGGACATCTTCAGGAAGACCTCGCCCAGGCCGTCGTCCGGGTAGGAGTTGGCCGTCATGTAGCCCTCGGCGCCACCGACCGTGAAGGAGGTGGTGATCCCCGGGCGGCCCTTGGGCAGGCGCTTGCGGACCGGGCGGTACTCGATGACCTTCTCGACCGCCGTGCGGATGGTCTCCTCGGCCTTCTCGGTGACCTCGACCTTCTCCTCCTCCTTCTTCTTGGCGGAGAGGGGCTGGCCGACCTTGCAGTTGTCGCGGTAGATCGCGAGCGCCTTGACGCCCAGCTTCCACGCCTCGAAGTAGATCTCCTCGATCTCCTCGACGGTCGCCGTCTCCGGCATGTTGACCGTCTTCGAGATCGCGCCGGAGATCCAGGGCTGGATCGCGGCCATCATGCGGACGTGGCCCATCGCGGAGATGGAGCGCTCGCCCATGGCGCAGTCGAAGACCTCGTAGTGGTCGGTCTTCAGGCCCGGGGCGTCGACGACGTTCCCGTGCTCGGCGATGTGGGAGACGATCGCCTCGATCTGCTCTTCCAGGTAGCCCAGACGGCGCAGGGCCTGCGGGACGGTGCCGTTGACGATCTGCATCGAGCCGCCGCCGACGAGCTTCTTGAACTTGACCAGGGCCAGGTCCGGCTCGACACCGGTGGTGTCGCAGGACATCGCGAGACCGATGGTGCCGGTCGGCGCGAGGACGGAGGCCTGGGAGTTGCGGAAGCCGTTCTTCTCGCCGAGGCGGAGGACGTCCTGCCAGGCCTCGGTGGCCGCGGCCCAGATCGCGTTGTCCAGGTCGTCGGTGCGCGGCGCGACGGCGTTGGCGTCGGCGTGCTGCTTCATGACGCGCTTGTGCGAGTCGGCGTTGCGGGCGTAGCCGTCGTACGGGCCGACGATGGCGGCGAGCTCGGCGGAGCGCTTGTACGCGGTGCCGGTCATCAGCGAGGTGATCGACGCGGCGAGGGTGCGGCCGCCGTCCGAGTCGTAGGCGTGGCCGGTCGCCATCAGCAGGGCGCCGAGGTTGGCGTAGCCGATGCCGAGCTGGCGGAAGGCGCGGGTGTTCTCGCCGATCTTCTGGGTCGGGAAGTCCGCGAAGCAGATGGAGATGTCCATCGCGGTGATGACCAGCTCGACGACCTTGGCGAAGCGCTCGGCGTCGAAGGACTGGCTGCCCTTGCCGTCGTCGTTCAGGAACTTCATCAGGTTCAGCGAGGCGAGGTTGCAGGACGTGTTGTCCAGGTGCATGTACTCGCTGCAGGGGTTGGACGCGGTGATGCGGCCGGACTCGGGGCAGGTGTGCCAGTTGTTGATCACACCGTCGTACTGGATGCCCGGGTCGGCACAGGCCCACGCGGCCTCGGCGAGCTTGCGGAAGAGCGCCTTGGCGTCGACCTTCTCGATGACCTCGCCGGTCATGCGGGCACGCAGGCCGAACTCGGTGCCGTTCTCGACGGCCGTCATGAACTCGTCGTTCACACGGACGGAGTTGTTGGCGTTCTGGTACTGGACGGACGTGATGTCGTCGCCGCCCAGGTCCATGTCGAAGCCCGCGTCGCGCAGGGCGCGGATCTTCTCCTCTTCCTTCACCTTGGTGGCGATGAAGTCCTCGACGTCCGGGTGGTCCACGTCCAGGACGACCATCTTGGCCGCGCGGCGGGTGGCGCCGCCCGACTTGATCGTTCCGGCGGAGGCGTCGGCGCCGCGCATGAAGGAGACGGGGCCGGAGGCGTTGCCGCCGGAGGAGAGGAGCTCCTTGGAGGAGCGGATGCGGGAGAGGTTCAGGCCGGCGCCGGAGCCGCCCTTGAAGATCATGCCCTCTTCCTTGTACCAGTCGAGGATCGACTCCATGGAGTCGTCGACGGCCAGGATGAAGCAGGCGGAGACCTGCTGCGGCTGGGGCGTGCCGACGTTGAACCACACCGGGGAGTTGAAGCTGAAGATCTGGTGCAGGAGGGCGTAGGTCAGCTCGTGCTCGAAGATCTCCGCGTCGGCGGGGGACGCGAAGTAGTCGTAGTCCTCGCCGGCCTTCGTGTACGTCTTCACGATGCGGTCGATGAGCTGCTTCAGACCGGTCTCGCGCTGCGGGGTGCCGACGGCGCCGCGGAAGTACTTGCTGGTGACGATGTTGACCGCGTTCACCGACCAGAAGTCGGGGAACTCGACGCCGCGCTGCTCGAAGTTGACCGAGCCGTCGCGCCAGTTGGTCATGACGACGTCACGGAGCTCCCAGTTCACCTCGTCGTAGGGGTGCACGCCGGGGGTGGTGTGGATGCGCTCGATCCGCAGGCCGCCCTTGGCGGCCTTGGTCCCCTTGGCGCGGGAACCACGTGCCGAGCTGCTCGCCGTCTCTGTCATGCCGCCTGCCTCCCATATGCGGGCAAAAACGCCCTAAAGTGCCAGCGCTATTCCGCGGCACAGTGCTGTGTGTCTTGTTCTACGAATCTCGCCTCACCGACCGGCCGGGCCGCGCTGCACTGCGGCCCCGAGCGGTCAGTCGGCGGCGGAGGCGGGCACGGGGACGACCGCGGGGGTCCCTCCGGGCTCGCACTCATGGGGGTGAGGCCGCGGCTCGCGCAGTTCCGCGATGGCGGTCTCGAAGTCTTCAAGGGTGTCGAACGCTTTGTAGACGGATGCGAACCGCAGGTAGGCGACGAGGTCGAGTTCCTGCAACGGGCCGAGTATGGCCAGACCCACGTCGTGGGTGGTCAGCTCGGCGCTCCCGGTGGCGCGCACCGCTTCCTCGACCCGCTGGCCGAGCTTGGCGAGGGCGTCCTCGGTGACCGGCCGCCCCTGGCACGCCTTGCGCACGCCGGAGATGACCTTGGTACGGCTGAAGGGTTCGGTGACCCCGCTTCGCTTGATCACCATCAGCGAGGCCGTCTCCACCGTCGTGAAGCGACGGGAGCAGTCGGGGCACTGACGGCGCCGGCGGATCGACGTTCCGTCGTCGGTGGTACGGCTGTCGACGACGCGGCTGTCGGGGTGCCTGCAGAAGGGGCAGTGCATGGTTCCCTCACCCTCCTCTTGGCACGACTGAATCACTCCACGGAGCCCCTCAACGACGGAGAGCGAGTCTTCGCCGGGGGCTCGTGAAGCAGCCACAAGCATATGCGATCCCGGGGGCCTCGGCGGACCGAGGACCACAACTTCTGGGTGGCCGCGCCCATCCAACCACTAGATCTTGGGTTGGGCCGGATTTACGCCACTCCGCGTGTCGCGGTGTCCGATGGCCGGATACGGGGGTTCCCGATGCCACACTGGGCCCAGCGCCGGGCCCTGCCGGGGCATGGCCGATCCAACCGGGAAGGGTACCGTAAGGAGCGGACACGAGGCCGAACCCGCGTTCGGCCGGACCGGCGCAAAACGCATTCCGGTTGACCGCCGCGGAGATCAACCGCGGATGCCCGGCCGCCCCCATATCGGCCACAAATCGGCCGCCCATACACCCGCCGATCTAACCCGGGTGGGGGATCTGCGATTTTTCACTCGAACGTGTGTTTGGCGCAACCTTTCGAAAGCTACTACCGTTGTCCAGCTAGGGAGAACATTTCGAGAGGGGCCGACGTGACCACCACCGCAGACAGTGCCACCATCACTGCCCAGAACCGCTCCCAGAGCCGACTCGAGCCGGTGCATGCCATGAATGACGCAAGTCAGAACCAGGAGGCGGAGGCCGTACGCCCCGCGCGCTCCCTGCCAGGGCGACCTCCAGGCATCCGCGCCGACAGCTCCGGGCTCACGGACCGGCAGCGGAGGGTGATCGAGGTCATCCGGGACTCCGTGCAGCGCCGCGGCTACCCGCCGTCGATGCGCGAGATCGGCCAGGCGGTCGGCCTCTCCAGCACCTCCTCCGTGGCGCACCAGCTGATGGCCCTGGAGCGCAAGGGCTTCCTCCGCCGCGACCCGCACCGGCCCCGCGCCTACGAGGTGCGCGGCTCGGACCAGCCCAGCTCGCAGCCCACGGACACCACCGGCAAGCCCGCCGCCTCCTACGTCCCCCTGGTCGGCCGGATCGCGGCCGGCGGGCCGATCCTGGCCGAGGAATCCGTCGAGGACGTGTTCCCCCTCCCCCGCCAGCTCGTCGGCGACGGCGAACTGTTCGTCCTCAAGGTCGTCGGCGACTCGATGATCGAGGCCGCGATCTGCGACGGAGACTGGGTCACCGTCCGCCGCCAGCCCGTCGCGGAGAACGGCGACATCGTCGCCGCGATGCTGGACGGCGAGGCCACCGTCAAGCGCTTCAAGCGGGAGGACGGCCACGTGTGGCTGCTCCCGCACAACGCCGCCTACCAGCCGATCCCCGGCGACGAGGCGACCATCCTCGGCAAGGTCGTCGCCGTGCTGCGACGGGTCTGACCCGGCCCGCTGCCCCTCATCCAGCTCCGGGACCCACTGCGCCGGTCCCGGAGCTGTTCCATGCCCGCAGGCTCCGCGCTTCGTCGCGGGCTCGCGCATGCCCACGCGGCCCGCGCCTGCCCGCTACCCGGCCGGGGCCGGGGCCGGGGCCGGTCCCCTACTTGCCGTCGGCCTTCGCGCTCGCGTCGATGGCGGCCAGCGAGCGGCGGACCTGGTTGCGGTCCGTGGTGTACCAGAAGTCGGGCAGCGAGGACCGCAGGAAGCTCCCGTACCGGGCCGTGGCCAGGCGGGGATCCAGGACCGCCACCACGCCCCGGTCCCCGGAGGCCCGTACGAGCCGGCCCGCGCCCTGGGCCATCAGCAGGGCGGCATGGGTCGCCGCTACCGCCATGAAGCCGTTGCCCCCGTTCTCCTCGACCGACTTCTGCCGCGCGCTCATCAGCGGGTCGTCGGGGCGCGGGAAGGGGATCCTGTCCATGATCACCAGCTGGCAGCTGGGCCCGGGCACGTCCACGCCCTGCCACAGGGACAGCGTGCCGAACAGGCAGGTCTTCGGGTCCGCCGCGAAGGTCTTGATCAGCTCGCCGAGCGTCTCCTCGCCCTGGAGCAGGATCGGGTTGTCGAGCCGCCCGCGCAGCTCCTCGGCCGCGGCCTTGGCGCCGCGCATGGAGGAGAAGAGGCCCAGGGTGCGCCCGCCGGAGGCCTCGATCAGCTCCGCCAGCTCGTCCATCATGTCGCCACGGGTGCCCTCCCGGCCCGGTGTCGCCAGGTGCTTCGCGACGTAGAGGATCCCCTGCTTCGGGTAGTCGAACGGCGACCCGACGTCCAGGCCCCGCCACACCGGCACGCCCTCGCCCTCCACGCCCTCCGGGGAGAGGCCCAGCGAAGCCGCGACCCCGTTGAAGTCGCCGCCGAGCTTGAGGGTGGCGGAGGTGAGGACCACCGAGCGGTCCTCGAAGAGCTTCTCGCGCAGCAGCCCCGACACCGAGAGCGGGGCGACCCGCAGGGTGGCGCCGAAACGGTCGTGGCGCTCGTACCAGACGACGTCGTACTCGGAGCCGATCGTGATCCGCTCCGCCACCGCGTGGACGTTCTCCACGGCGGCGAGGGCCTGCTTGCGGACGGCGTCCTCGTCGTGCACGGACTTGTCCCGCGTCGCACCGATCGCGGAGATCACGTTGCGTGCGGAGTCGCGCAGCGACATCAGCGCGTAGCCGAGGTCCTCGGGGACCGTCTCCAGACGGCCGGGGAGCGCCAGCTCCATCACCCGCTCGAAGGTCTCCGCGGCGGTCTGCAGGGAGTCCGCGGTCTTCTCGTCGACCAGCTTGGCGGCACGCTTCACGGCCCGGTTGACCTGGCCCGGGGTGAGCTCGCCGGTGGCGACACCGGTGACGCGGGAGACCAGCTCGTGCGCCTCGTCCACGATCAGCACCTCGTGCTGCGGGAGCACCGGGGCACCCTCGATGGCGTCGATGGCGAGCAGGGCGTGGTTGGTGACGACCACATCCGCGAGCTTGGCCCGCTCACGGGCCGCCTCCGCGAAGCACTCGGCCCCGTACGCGCACTTCGTGGCGCCCAGGCACTCCCTGGAGGAGACGGAGATCTGGCTCCAGGCCTTGTCGGAGACGCCGGGGGTGAGGTCGTCGCGGTCGCCCGTCTCGGTCTCGTCCGCCCAGTCGCGCAGGCGCAGCAGGTCCTTGCCGAGCTTGCTAGTCGGGGTGGCCGCCTCGAACTGGTCGAAGAGGCCCTCCTCCTCGTCCTGCGGGACGCCCTCGTGGAGGCGGTGCAGGCACAGGTAGTTGGACCGGCCCTTGAGCATGGCGAACTGCGGCCGCCGGCGCAGCTGCGGGTGCAGCGCCTCGACCGTGCGCGGCAGGTCGCGCTCGACGAGCTGGCGCTGGAGCGCGAGCGTCGCCGTGGCGACGACCACGCGCTCGCCGTGCGCGAGGGCCGGCACCAGGTAGCCGAGGGACTTGCCGGTGCCGGTGCCGGCCTGGATCAGCCGATGGGAGTTGTCGTCGATCGCTTCGGCGACGGCTTCGGCCATGGCCACCTGGCCGGGCCGCTCCGTGCCGCCGACGGCGGAGACGGCGGCATGCAGCAGGTCGGTGAGGGAGGGCTTCGTCATAGCACTGCCAACCCTACGGGGCGCCACCGACAGCGACCGCATCGATCACTCTTCAGGGGCCGTGCAGGGGGTTGGGCACGGTGCCGTGGACCACTGCGCCCGGCCGGTCCGGGCGGTCGCGGTAGCCGTCCGCGTAAAGCCGGTTCCGGTTGAGGCAGAGCCGGTCGATCCGCTCCGTCAGCAGGTCGAAGAGGCGGTGGCGCTCCTTGTCCTCGGGGAAGCGCGCCTGGTGGCGGAGGATCTCAGCCCGCACGAGGGACCAGAACTCGCCCTCGGGCACGCCGAGCCGGTCGTCGCACAGGGCGGACAGGAAGCGGAAGACCCCGATGAACAGTCCCGAGTGGATGAACTGGGTGAGGAATCCGGGCGGCTCCGCGAGCAGCGCGGCCCGCACCTCGCCCGGCATGGACGCGAGCTCGGGCAGGGGGGTACTGCTGATGTTGACGTCGTCCACGAAGTCCTTGACGGCCAGCCGGACGGGGACGTCCCGCTCGTCGAAGATCACGACGGTGTTCTCCCCGTGCGGGGAGAACACCGTCCCGTAGCGGTAGAGGAAGTGCAGCAGCGGGGGCAGCAGGGCCGCGAAGAGGTGGCGCAGCCAGGCCTCCGGGGTGAGGCCGGAGCGGGCGACGAGTTCGGCGGTGAAGGAGCGGCCGCGCGGATCGACGTGGAGGAGGGAGGCGAGGGTGCGGGCGCGTTCGCCGGGGTCGAGCCGGCCCGTCAGCGGCTCCCGCCAGATCGCTCCGAGGAGCTCCCTGTACTGGTAGGGCACCTCGGGGAGCCCGTCGTACACGGGGTGGCGGACGGTGACCGAGGCGACCTCTCCGAGCAGCACGACCCGGCATTCGTCGCGCAGGAAGGGGTCGGCGTCGCGGAGCGAGTGGATCCAGGCGGTGACGGCGGGTGCGGCCACGCTGAGGTCGCTGGGCAGGCCGCGCCAGACGGTGGTGTTGAAGACGGACAGCGGGAGCTTGACGCTGTGCCGGTCGGGGCGGGTGAGGTTGAGGAAGGTACGGATCGACTGCTGCGGGATCCTGTCGTCCGGGTCGGCGGGGAGCGGCACGAGGGCGCCGGAGGCGAGGGCGGGCGCGAAGAGCGGCAGGACGATCTCGTCCCACTGCCAGGGGTGTACGGGAAGGTACAGGTAGCGAAGCGGGTCGAGGCCCCGGTCGCGCAGGATCCGGTCGAACGCCGCACGGGTGGCGGGGTCGAGCTCGGCCGCGTAGAGGCGCGCCGGGTCGTCCAGGCCGGCGGTGCCCCGGTACTCGGCCAGGGAGGTGTGGGCGGCGAGCCACGGAAGCCGCTGCCGGGTACGGGCCTCGGGGGCCCAGGCGGCGGCGTCCGCGGCGGACCATCCCACGCGGCCCTTGTTGGCGACGAGCCAGGGATGGCCGGTCTGGTGTCCTTCGAGCGCCGCGTAGTCCAGGTCGGCGAGGACGTCGGCGGTGAGCGCGTGGTGGTCGAGGCGGGCGTCGGCGGCGAGGGTGGAGCTGAGTTCGTGGACCAGGTGGCCGAGGGTGGGCCCGTCGAGGCGCAGCAGGGTGCGGGCGCGTACGAGGAAGCCGTACGGGTCCCCGAACGTGGTCGGGGGCTCCGTGGAGGGGGCCGGCGGGGTCAGCGTGATCGTGTCCGGGGTGACGTGCCAGCTGCCGTAGGCGCCCCGACGGGCGCGGAAGCCCAGACTGCTGCCGTCGTCGAGGGTCAGGGTCCAGGCGTCGCCGGCGGCGGAGGGCGCGGGGACGGGGCGGACGATGTCCTCGTACGCGAACTCGCCGATCATCTTGGCCAGCAGTCGGCGCGCCGCGAAGTCCCAGGTGGGCTGGTTGATTTCGGGAGGCGCGCACGGGTGCTGGGGCGACGGGGGGACGGCGTGCTCGGCCGGGTCGGGGGCTGCGGGGAAATTCGGCACGGGACTCCTCGGATATCGGGAACCTTGCTGAGCGACGCGGAGTTCTGGAGATGAGAGCTGTGAAAACCGAATGCCGAGAAGCGAATACCGAGACAGCGAGAAGCGTGGACCGGAAGCATGGGACGAGGACCGCGCGTCGAGGACGCGAACCTGGTCCCGATCGAGCGGGATGACCGGTTGGGATGACCGGGCGCGGCGCGGCGATCAGAGCAGATTGCGCAGGGCCCGCTCACGGATCATCAGGGCTGCTCGTTTCTCTGGGAGTTCGATTTCCGTGGAATAGCGGAATCCGGCGTTCATGAAGGCTGATACGGAGGGGGTGTTGCGAATGTCCGGTTCCGCGATGACGCGTGTGCATCGGGGGCGGTTGTCGAAGACGAGCTCGGTGACGGCTCGCAGCAGCGTGGTGCCCAAGCCCCGGCCCCGGTTCGTGCCGTCTCCGATGAGCAGGTGGATACCCGTGTCGTGGGAGCGCGCCGGGTAGTGGCGGGAGACCGGGTCGAGATCGGCCCGGTAGATCTCCCAGTAGCTCATGGGACTGCCGTCGAGGACGCCGAGGCAGGGGATGCTCTGGCCGTCGCCGTCGAGCTGGGCCCGCAGGTGGGCTTCGGTGACGGCAGGGGCTCCGCCCAGTTCCCAGTAGGCGGACACGTCGGGGTCGTTCATCCAGCCGGTGAGCAGTGCCAGGTCCCGGCCCGGCCGTACGGGTTCGAGGCGGAAGGGCCCTGCAGGTGTCGGGACCGCGCCCCAGCCCGCCGGTGAGTCGAGGAGGTCCGCCTCGGCGAGCAGCGGCAGCAGTCCGACGGTGAAGCGGTGCGCGGTGGCCTCCTGGGAGGCGGGGCCGCCGGCGGTGCTCGTGGTGGTGTCCGTGGGAGGCATCGGGGCTCTTCTCGGTGTCGGTGGGAGCGCGTCAGTCGTGGAGGGGGTTGGTGATGGTGACGTAGACGGACTGGGTGTCGACGGGGCCCACGAGCTCGTCGAGCCCGCCCAGGCGGGTGAGGAGGTTCGCCTTGCAGCGCAGGGTGGGTGAGTCGAGGAGCCGTGCGGGGACCGGGCCGAGGCCGGAGGCCTTGCCGAGGAAGCGGCGGAAGGCGGCGAGGAGCACGCGCTCGTCGGCGAGCCGCTGCGATCCGAAGGCTCCGATGAGGCCGATCACGTTGTTGATGCCCAGGTAGTAGGCGAAGCGTTCGTCGGTGACGGCGTCCGGGACGAAGGTGTCGCTGGCGCCTCCGATGCCGGGGAGGCGTCGTTCCAGCTCGGCTCGCCGGGAGTCGCGGAAGTAGTAGCCCTGGTTGTCGCGGAAGCGGCCGCCGACGGGCCAGCCGGCCCGGTCGAGGAGCACGAGGGTGTTCTGCTGGTGCGCTTCGAGGGCGATGCCGGCGAGGGCGTCGAAGGCGAGTACCGGCAGGACGACGTGGTCGAGGTAGCGCAGGAACCACTCGGCTGCGACGGCGGCGACGGGCCGGCCGGTGGTCACCGCGAGCCGGGAGACGGTGTCGGCGAGCCGGGAGCGCATCGTGGTCCGGCCGGCCCACGGGCGGAGTGAGGTGAGTGCGGCGACGCACACGGCGTCGTCGTCGGAGTGGAAGGGGTTGTGGCGCAGTACGGCGTCGAATCCCCGGACGGGGGTGCCGTCCAGGGCGTCGACGGCGACCCAGGCGGGGTCGCGGACGATGTCGAAGCCGGGGTGGGCGGTCTGCCACTGCTCGGCGAGACCGGTGCGGAGCAGCCGGTGGACCTCTACGCCTCGGTGGAGTTCCTTGCGGAGGTTCTCCCGGCGGGAGTTGGTGATGCGCAGTCCGAGGGAGAGCTTGAGCATCGCGGGGGCGCCGGGGCGGTGGACGGTGCGGACGGAGGAGGTGGGGTACCAGGGGGTGCCGTAAGGGCCCAGGTCGGTGATGAGTCCCGCGTCGCGGAGGGCGGTGACGGCGGGGCGCTGGAGGAGGTCTCGGGCCTGCCAGGGGTGCAGGGGAAGGGCGGTGGTGCCGGCGGGCAGGGGGAGGCCGGGGGCGAGCCGGGCGAGGAGCTGCGCGGCGGATACCGGGCGGCCCCGTTCGGTCCAGGCGGAGTCGGTGGCGAGGGCCTCGGGCGCGACCGCGATCCAGTGCAAGGGGAAGGAGCCGTGGAGTTCGGGCGAGTAGTGGCGTACTTCGGTCTCCGAGAGTCCTTCGCGGCTCTTGGGGTCCGGTTGGAGGGGGTGGCCGAGGAGGAGTGACTGTTCGGCGGTGAGGAAGCGGTCGGCCGCGACGGGGGCCGGGCCGGTGGGGTGTTGGCGACGGTCGGCGATGAACTCGGTGGTGCGGCGCACCGAGTCGGCGACCCGGCCCACGAGGTCGGTGCCGCTGCGGCCGTCGCCCTCGCGGGCGAGCAGGCCGGCGAGGGTGACGGCGTCCACGGCCGGGGCATGGGCGGGGGCACCTTCGAGGCGGGCGGGGCCGAAGCGGTGCCAGCCTGCCGGAGACCAGTACCGGACGGGGACGAGCAGGGCGGCCCCGGACGCGGGGAGGGGGATGCGGAGCAGGGTTCCGATGGGCCCGTCGGGGCGGCCGATGCCGCTCTCGCGGACCCAGCACCGCAGCAGGTTCTCCACCGTCGCGGACTCGGCCGCGGTGGCCGGGTCGGGGTGGTCCAGCAGGTCGGGCAGCACCGCCGGGTCAGGGCCGGTGGGCCCGGTGCCGCCCACCCGCGGGCGGAGGGTGCCGTCCTTCTGCCGGGGCACGGTGCCCGCCGGGACAGGGGCCGGGGTGGCCTGCGCCGCCGGGACCCCGGACACGGGCCCGGCCTCCGCTCCGGCCCTGGGCCGCCCGGGGGCTGCCTGATCCCGGTCCGCGGCCGGGGATGCCGCGGGCAGCGGGGAGTCCGGGCGGGGCCCCGGCGGCAGCTGCGCGGCGGCGGGCGGCTGGGGCTGCGGGCCGGCGGGGGGCCCGGCGGCGGGCGGCCGGGCGGCGCCGGGCCCGGCCGCCGGCTGGCCCGCCGCGGCCTCGGGGGCGACGCCACCGGATGCCGCTTGCGCCGTGGCGGAGGGGACGGGTGGCAGGCCGTCCGTGTCGGTATCCGCGGCCGCGTGCGCAGGGACCGGCGTGAGCCCGTGGAGGGCGGTGGGGTCCGGAGGGGCCGCGGCGCAGGACGGGGCCTGTGCCGGGCGGACCGGGGCCGGTGCAAGGGGGGCGACCGGACCGGCCGCGGCGGCCGACCATGGCAGGGTCGGGGCCTCCCGGCCGGTCGGCGCCAAGGGGGCAGTGGCCGACGGCGGAGCCGGGGTGGTCGGGGGGCCGGCGGGGGCAGCGGGCCTCAGCCCGCCGGGGGCAGCGGGCGGGCCCGGGTGCGCCGCAGCCGCGGCGCCGGCCGACGGGACGGGGTGCGCCGCAGCCGCGGCGCCGGCCGGCGGGACGGAGTGCGCCGAAACGGCAGTGGCGGGCGGGCCCGGGACCGAGGTGCCGGCCACGACCGGGGCCGGCGTGGCGGCCGCAGTGGTGGCCGGGGGTTCTGGGTGGGGCGGGGGCGGGGTGGTGGGGTGGGGGGTGGTGGAGGGGTCGGGCATCGGGGGTCCTTCGGCGGGCGTCAGTGGGGCCGGCGGGCGGCGGCGGGGATGGAGTCGGCCAGCCGGTCCAGGACGGCTGCGGCCTGTTCGTCGGTCAGGGTCAGCGGGGGCAGCAGGCGCACGACGCTGGAGTGGCGGCCTCCGAGCTCGACGATCAGGCCGCGGTCCAGGCATTCCTGGCGCACGGCGGCGGCGAGGGCGGGTGCGGCGGCGCCGCTGTCGGGGTCGACGAGTTCGACGCCGATCATCAGTCCGCGGCCCCGCACGTCACCGACGCACGGCTGCTCCGCGGCCAGGCCGCGCAGTGCGGTCAGCATCCGCTCTCCCAGCGCGGCCGCGCGCTCGGCGAGTCCGTTGCGGCGGACGTAGGCGAGGGTGGCGGTGCCCGCGGCCATGGCGAGCTGGTTCCCGCGGAACGTTCCGGCGTGCGCGCCGGGCGCCCAGACGTCCAGTTCGGCCCGGTAGACGATCACGGCCAGCGGGAGGCTGCCGCCGATGGCCTTGGACAGGACCATCACGTCGGGGACCACCCCGGCGTGGTCGACGCCCCAGAAGGCGCCGGTGCGGCCCACCCCGGTCTGCACCTCGTCGGCGATCAGCGGGATGCCCCGGGCCGCGGTGATCTCCCGCATCCGGCGCAGCCACGCGTCGGGGGCCGGGTGGACCCCGCCCTCCCCCTGCACGGGCTCGACGATCATGGCGGCGGGCAGCGGCACCCCGCCCTTGGGGTCGTCGAGCAGGGTCTCGGTCCAGCGGGCCCCGAGGCGCGCGCCCTCGGCGCCGCCGACCCCGAACGGGCAGCGGTGGTCCTGCGGGTAGGGCAGCCGGGTCACCCGTACGTCGCCGGCACCGCCCGAGGCCTCCAGGGCTCCGGCGGTCATCCCGTGGTAGGCGCCGGTGAAGGTGAGCAGCCCGGTGCGTCCGGTGGCGGCCCGGACCAGTTTCAGGGCGGCCTCGACGGCGTCGGTCCCGGCGGGGCCGCAGAACTGCACGCGGGCGTCGGCGGCCAGTTCCGCGGGCAGGTTCTCGAAGAGCTCGGTGGTGAAGGCGTCCTTGACCGGGGTGGCCAGGTCGAGGACGTGCAGCGGCGCCCCCGAGTCGAGCACCCCGCGGATGGCTTCGAGGACGACGGGGTGGTTGTGCCCGAGGGCGAGGGTGCCCGCGCCGGAGAGGCAGTCGAGGTAGCGCCGCCCGTCGGCGCCCTCGATCGTCAGCCCCCGGGCGCGCACGGGGACGATGGGCAGCGAGCGGGCGTAGGTCCGGGCGGCGGACTCCCGCAGCGCCTGCCTGCGCAGGATGCCGTCCGCCGAGGCGGGTCCTCGTCCGCCCTGCGCCGGAACCTGTGGGCCCGCGTGCGCCGGGGTGCCCGGTGCTGCCTCGGCTGCGGTCCCGGCCGGGGCACCTGCTGCGGTCGGTTCGGTCACGGCCACGACTGTCGGTCCTCCCGCAGGTTGCTCTTCCGGATTGCGCCTCGAACACGAACGCTGCTGCACCATCCCCCGTACGTACCAACGACGGTGACGGCTTCGGATCACGGGTGGACCGAAGATCCTTGCGGTTCGGCCGGGCCGGAACGGCAGGAACCATCGACCCGGCGCCCGCCGTCCTATGCCTCGGCGGCATAGTGGGGTGCTGCGATCCACCCCGATCGAATCCGTCCCAACACCTCGAAACTCCTGGGGGCTTACGACATGCGACCGAACCGACCGGTCACCGCGATCCTTTGCGCGGCCGCGCTCGCGCTGACCGCCTCGGCCTGCGGACCCGGCGACGGGGAGGCCGGCGCCGACGCCAAGCCGACCGTGGCTGCGCCCCCGCCGTCCGGCGCGGCGGACGGGATCACGATCCCCGACGAGCTGAAGGAGAGGCTCAAGCAGCACGGCTTCGACCTGGAGAAGTGGAAGGGGGGCGCGTGGAAGAACTGGAAGAAGGAGGACTGGCTCCGCGAGGCGGGCGACTACGTCAACCCGATCATCGACGGCCTCTGGGACCCGGACCGCATGCGTGACGCGGAGCAGCCGCAGCGCCCGGCCGTCGACCCTGACGCGGGCAAGGACCAGGGCGTCACCGACCCGACCCCGGCTCCGGTGGCGGCGCAGCCGGCGGCTTCGCCGTACCACTCGAGCGTCCCGGCGTCCGGGAAGGTCTTCTTCGACGGCCCCGAGGGCTCGATGGTCTGCTCGGCGACCGTGGTGAAGGACCCGGCGCACCCGGGCAAGTCCAACATGGTCTGGACGGCGGGCCATTGCGTGCACGCGGGCAAGGCCGGCGGCTGGTACCGCAACATCGCCTTCGTCCCGTCCTACAACAACACGGGCAAGCCGGCGGCGGCGCTCAAGGGCGCGCCGCGCGAGCAGGTCGCCCCGTACGGCGTGTGGTGGAGCGACTGGGCGCAGACCTCGGACCAGTGGATCGCGACGGGCGGTCCGACGGGCGGCGCGGGTGCCCCGTACGACTTCGCGGTGCTGCACGTGACGCCGGAGAAGGGCGGCGGCAAGTCGCTGGAGGAGACGGTCGGTACGGCGCTGCCGGTGGAGTTCAACGCTCCGGCGGTGGGCAAGGTCGCGAGCATCACGGCGACGGGCTACCCGGCGGCGGCTCCGTTCGACGGGCAGAAGGCGTTCCAGTGCGCGGACAAGCCGGGCCGGCTGGCGCTGAAGCAGGCCGACCCGGTGATGTACCGCATCGGCTGCACGATGACGGGCGGTTCGTCCGGTGGCGGCTGGGTCGCGGCGGGTGCCGACGGCAAGCCGGCGCTGGTGTCGAACACCTCGATCGGTCCGGCGAAGGCCGGCTGGCTGGCCGGGCCGAAGCTCGGTCCCGAGGCCAAGGGCATCTACAACGCGGTGAGCGCCAAGTTCAAGTGACCGGTCGAGTGACGGTCGGGTGACCGGTCGAGTGACCGGCCGGACCTGAGGACATGACGTGACATGACGGAGGGCCCCCGCTGCTGCGGGGGCCCTCCGTCATGTGTGGCCGTGCGGCGTGCCGCCGCCGGTGTCAGTGCTTGGCGGGCACGTACGGCGCCAGGTCCGCCGCCAGTTCGGCGTGGACCCGTGCCTTGAGCAGGGTGCCCTCCGGGGTGTGCTCCTCGGAGATCACCTCGCCGTCGGCGTGGGCCCGGGCGATCAGCGCGCCGCGGGTGTAGGGCACGAGGGCCTCCACCTCGACGGCGGGCCTGGGCAGCTCGGTGTCGATGAGCGCGAGGAGTTCCTCGATGCCCTGGCCGGTGCGGGCGGAGACGGCGATCGAGTGCTTCTCGATGCGCAGCAGCCGCTGGAGGACGAGCGGGTCCGCGGCGTCCGCCTTGTTGACCACCACGATCTCGGGCACGTTGACCGCGCCGACCTCGCGGATGACCTCGCGCACCGCCGCCAGCTGCTCCTCCGGTGCCGGGTGCGAGCCGTCCACGATGTGCAGGATGAGGTCGGAGTCGCCGACCTCCTCCATCGTGGAGCGGAACGCCTCGACGAGGTGGTGGGGCAGGTGCCGGACGAAGCCCACGGTGTCGGCCAGGGTGTAGACGCGGCCGGAGGGGGTTTCGGCCCGGCGCACGGTCGGGTCGAGGGTGGCGAACAGGGCGTTCTCCACCAGTACGCCCGCGCCGGTGAGGCGGTTGAGCAGGGAGGACTTGCCGGCGTTGGTGTAGCCGGCGATGGCGACCGAGGGGACCTTGTTGCGGCGGCGTTCCTGCCGCTTGATGTCCCGGCCGGTCTTCATCTCGGCGATCTCCCGGCGCATCTTCGCCATCTTCTCGCGGATGCGGCGCCGGTCGGTCTCGATCTTGGTCTCACCGGGGCCTCGGGTGGCCATGCCGCCACCGCCGCCGCCACCCATCTGCCGGGAGAGCGACTGGCCCCAGCCGCGCAGTCGCGGCAGCATGTACTGCATCTGCGCGAGTGCGACCTGTGCCTTGCCCTCTCGGGACTTGGCGTGCTGGGCGAAGATGTCGAGGATGAGGGCGGTCCGGTCGACGACCTTGACCTTGACCACGTCTTCGAGCGCGATGAGCTGGCCGGGGCTGAGCTCGCCGTCGCAGACGACGGTGTCGGCCCCGCTTTCGAGGACGATGTCGCGCAGTTCGCGCGCCTTGCCGGAGCCGATGAAGGTGGCCGGGTCGGGCTTGTCGCGGCGCTGCATGACACCGTCGAGTACGAGGGCGCCCGCCGTCTCGGCGAGGGCCGCGAGCTCCGCGAGGGAGTTCTCGGCGTCCTGCACGGTCCCGGAGGTCCAGACACCGACGAGGACCACGCGCTCCAGGCGGAGCTGGCGGTACTCGACCTCGGTGACGTCCTCGAGCTCGGTCGAGAGACCGGCGACGCGGCGCAGGGCCGCGCGGTCGGAGCGGTCGAGCTGTTCGCCGTCCCGCTCTCCGTCGATCTCGTGGCTCCAGGCGACGTCCTCTTCCATCAGGGCATCGGCCCGAAGGCTCTCGGTGAAGCGCTGCGAGTCCCGCACGTCCTGCGCGTCCCGCGGGTCCTGGGAAGGGGAAGAAGAGGAGGTCATTGGATCCTTACGTCGATTCGATGGTGTCGCGCCGTCCGGTTCCGGCGGCCGGCCGGCTCGGCCAGGGCCAAAGGTACCGCTGTGCGTGACATAACACTGTCACGTCCAACGTGTGGTCCCGCCCGGTGATTCCCGGAGCCGGATCCCCGGATCCCGGAGCCGGATCCCCGGAGCCGGAGCCCGCAGGGCAGGACGCCTCGGCGCGGCCTCGCGGGGGAGCTTCCCCCGTCGGCCTCGTCGATGGTGTCATGCCCGTTCCCCGGCCGTCATACCGTTTTCCGCCGCTACGGCTTCCCCGCAGCCGGGGCTGCGGCCGGGGTCTTCCCCGGGGCCGCGGCGGCCGCCGGGCCGCCCCACTCCGGGTGCCCGGGCATCGCCGGGGTGGTCTCCCCGTACAGCCAGGGCCGCAGGAAGGCCGTGAGGTCGCGTCCGGCCTCCTGGGAGGCGAGGCGTACGAAGTCGTCCGTGCCGGCGACGGCGTCCTGGTGCTCCGCCACCCAGCGCCGCTCGACCCGGTCGAAGGCCGCCGCGCCGATCTCCTGGCGCAGGGCGTAGAGGATCAGCGCGGCCCCGTCGTAGACGACGGGCCGGAACAGGCCGATCTTCTGTCCCGGGGCGGCGGCCTTGGGGGCGGCCGGGGGGCCGCCCTGGGCCCGCCACTGGTCGGAGCGCTGGTAGGCCTCGCGCATCCGCCGCTCCAGGGGGTACTTGCCGAGTCCGTCCGCGTACAGGGCCTCGTACCAGGTGGCGTGCCCCTCGTTGAGCCACAGGTCGGACCAGGTGCGCGGGGTGACGCTGTCGCCGAACCACTGGTGGGCGAGCTCGTGGACCATGACGGACTCCACGTACCAGTCGGGGTAGCCGGCCGCCTCCCCGGCGAAGAGGCCGTGCTCGAAGAGCGAGAGGGTCTGGGTCTCCAGCTCGAAGCCGGTCTTCGCGCGGGCGATCAGCACCCCGTAGTTCTCGAAGGGGTACCGGCCGACGCGCTCCTCCATCCACGCGACGTGCCCGGCGGTCTTCGCCAGCCAGGGCTCCAGCCGCTCCCGGTCGGCGGCGGGCACCACGTCGCGCAGCGGCAGGCCGTGCGGTCCAGTGTGGTGCAGGACGGCGGAGCGGCCGATGGAGACCTGGGCGAGCTCGGTGGCCATCGGGTGCAGGGTCCGGTACGTCCACTCGGTGGCGCCACCCGCCCGTGCGGCGGGGACCGCTCCCGGCAGCCCGTTGGCCACGGCCCGGTACCCGTCGGGGGCGGTGATGCGGAAGGTGAACCAGGCCTTGTCGGCGGGGTGGTCGTTGCACGGGAAGACCCGGTGGGCGGCGTCGGCCTGGTTGGCCATGGCGAGGCCGTCCTCGGTGACGACCCAGCCGCCGTCGGAGGCCCGGCCGCGCGGGTCGCTGGTGTGCCGGACGGTGATGTGCAGCGGCGCGCTCGCCGGGACGGGGTGCGCGGGGGTCAGTACGAGGTCCTCCCCGGCGGACTCAAACCGTGCGGGCTGCCCGTTGACCTCGGCGGAGGCGACCGTCCCGTGCGTGAAGTCGAGGTTGATCCGCTCCAGCGGTTCCAGGCTGCGCGCCTCGATGGCGGTGACCGCGTCGAGGGGGCTGCGGTTGTCCTTGTACGTGAAGGAGAGGTCGTACGAGAGGACGTCGTAACCGGGGTTGCCCAGCTCGGGGAAGAGCCGGTCGCCGATGCCCAGCGGCTTCGGCGGGGGCAGCACGGCGGCGACGAGGGTGAGGGAGGCCGCGGCGAGCAGGGAGGCGCGCAGGCGCGGGGAGGTGAGCTGCATCCACCACCGCTTACCAGCGCGTGTCCCGGGCCCGCGAGCGGCGCGCGACGACTCCACCCGAACGGGGCGCCGGAGCCGGGCGGCGGACTCCGTACGCCCCCGCGTACGCGCCCCTGCGCGCGCTGTCCACGTAAATCCCCCCGGCACACCCCCGGGGTTCCGCGAAAGCCTTCCCAGCCCCTTGATCCCCCGCCCCGCTCCCCCGATCCCCCGATCCCCCTGGCCCGCTAGCCCCCTAGCCCCCTAGCCCCCTAGCCCCTCCGGTCGCCGTTCACACCCGACTGACGTCGTACACGCCGGGTACGTCCCGCATCGCCCGCATCAGGGCGGGCAGTACCGCCGCGTCGGGCAGTTGCAGCGTGTAGCTGTGGTGGACGCGCTGTTCGACGGGCGGCTCGACGGTGGCGGAGACGACCTCGACGCCCAGCCGGGCGATGGCCTCGGTCAGGTCGGCCAGCAGGTGCGGGCGCCCGAACGATTCGGCGGTGAGGGTGACCCGGCAGTCCGCGGTGGCCCGCCAGTGCACGGCGACCGAGGTGCGGCCCAGCGAGCGCATCTGGGCCACGGCCGGGCAGTGCTCCCGGTGGACGGTGACGGCCCCGCCGCGTACGAGGAACCCGGCGACCGCGTCCGGCGGTACGGGGGTGCAGCATCCGGCGAGGCGGACGTGCGCGTCGGGGAGGTCGGCGACGGCGTTGCCCCCGCCGCCGCGCAGCCCCGGTACGGACAGAGGTGCCCGGGGCGCGGCGGTGGCGGGGCCGGGGCCGTCGGGGTGGGTCTGGAGCCAGCTGCCGATGGCGATCCGGGCGGCCGGGGTCCTGGCGTGCTCCAGCCAGTCGGGGGCGGGTCCGGAGGAGGAGTCCTGCGCGAGGAGCAGCTGGACGGTGTCGCCGTCGGAGAGGGGGGAGGAGAGGGAGGTGAGGCGCCCGTTGACGCGGGCGCCGATACAGCCGTGGGCCGCCTCGCCGTGCTGTGCGTAGGCGGCGTCGATACAGCTGGCGCCGGCCGGCAGGCCGAGGGTGCCGCCGTCGGCGCGGAAGACGGTGATCTCCCGGTCCTGGGCGAGCTCGGCGCGCAGCACGGTCCAGAAGGTGTCGGGGTCGGGTGCGGACTGCTGCCAGTCGAGGAGCCGGGAGAGCCAGCCGGGGCGGGTGGGGTCGACGCGTTCCTCGTCGCAGTCGGCGGTGGCGGCCTCGGCGGTGGCGTACGGGTTGCCGAGGGCGACGACGCCGGCTTCGGCGACGCGGTGCATCTGGCGGGTGCGGACGATGACCTCGGCGACGTACCCCTCGGGGACGGCGACGGCGGTGTGCAGCGACTGGTAGAGGTTGAACTTCGGTACGGCGATGAAGTCCTTGAACTCGGAGACGACCGGGGTGAAGCAGGTGTGGAGTTCGCCGAGCACCCCGTAGCAGTCGGCGTTCTCGGCGACGAGGACGAGGATGCGCCCGAAGTCGGAGCCGCGCAGTTCGCCGCGCTGGCGGGAGATGCGGTGGAGGGAGACGAAGTGCCGGGGGCGTACCTGGACCTCGGCGGCGATGCCGGCGTCGCGCAGGACGGTGCGGACGGATTCGGCGATGGCGGCGAGGGGGTCGTCCTGGCCCGCGCGGGCGGCGATGAGGGCGCGGGTGTGCTCGTACTCCTCGGGGTGCAGGATCGCGAAGACGAGGTCTTCCAGCTCGGTCTTGAGGGCCTGGACGCCGAGGCGTTCGGCGAGCGGGATCAGGACGTCGCGGGTGACCTTGGCGATGCGGGCCTGTTTCTCGGGGCGCATCACGCCGAGGGTGCGCATGTTGTGCAGCCGGTCGGCGAGTTTGATGGACATGACGCGGACGTCGTTGCCGGTGGCGACGAGCATCTTGCGGAAGGTCTCGGGTTCGGCGGCGGCCCCGTAGTCGATCTTCTCGACCTTGGTGACGCCGTCGACGATGAAGCAGACCTCGTCGCCGAACTCCTCCCGGACCTGTTCGAGGGTCACATCGGTGTCCTCGACGGTGTCGTGGAGGAGAGAGGCCGTCAGGGTGGTGGTCTCGGCGCCGAGTTCCGCGAGGATGAGGGTGACGGCGAGCGGGTGTGTGATGTACGGCTCACCGCTCTTGCGCATCTGGCCGCGGTGGGAGTGCTCCGCGAGCAGGTAGGCCTTCCGCAGGATGGACAGGTCGGCGTCCGGATGGTGGGCGCGGTGGGCTTCTGCTACGTGCCCGATGGCGTCGGGCAGGCGGTCGCGGGATGTGGGCCCGAGCAGGGCCGCACGTCCCAGGCGGCGCAGATCTAGTCGGCTACGGCCTCGTCTGCGCAGCTCAGGGCGCATCTCGGCATGTGCTTCGGGGTTCGTGGCCTCTGCACTCATGGGCACCTCCGGCGGCTTCGACCGGCGGTGGTGGGCATGGGGTGAGCCCTCAGGGCCGGTGCCTGATGTTACCGACCCCACCACGTGGCGCAGTCCACCTCTCGCTCAGCGTGAAACGGATCACCCATGAGAGGGAACCTTCAGGCGAAAGCCGTTTCGGTGAGCCAGGCGGCTTCGAACTCTCCGGAGGCGACGATGACGGCGGGTCCGGTCATGTCGACGCGGCCGTCGGGGTGTTCGGTGATGACGAGGGTGCCGCCGGGCAGGTCGACGGTGTACGAGACCGGTTCGCCGGTCTCGGCGGGGTCGGCTCCGTCCCGTCGGATGGCGGCGACGGCGACGGCGCAGGCGCCGGTGCCGCAGGAGCGGGTCTCGCCGGAGCCGCGCTCGTGGACGCGCATGGCGACGTGCCGCGGGCCGCGGTCGACGACGAACTCGACGTTGACCCCGGTGGGGTAGGCGGAGGCGGGGCTGAACGGCGGGGGGCTGTACAGGTTGCCGGCGTGGTCGAGGCTTTCGACGAACGCGACGGCGTGCGGGTTCCCCATGTTCACGTTGCGGGCGGGCCAGGAGCGTTCGCCGACGGAGACGGTGACGTCGCCCTCGGGGAGCAGGGCGCGGCCCATGGAGACGGTGACGTCTCCGGTCTTGTCGAGGTGGACCTGCTTGACGCCGCCGCGGGTGGCGACGGCGAGGTCGCCGGGCTCGACGTGGCCGGCGTGCTGGAGGTAGCGGGCGAAGACGCGGACGCCGTTGCCGCACATCTCGGCGACGGAGCCGTCGCTGTTGCGGTAGTCCATGAACCACTCGGCCTCGTCGGCCATGTGCGCGGCCTCGGGGTGGGCGGCGGAGCGGACCACGTGCAGCACACCGTCGGCGCCGATGCCGGCCCGGCGGTCGCACAGGGCGGCGACGGCGGTCGGGGGCAGGTCGACGGCGTTGTCCGGGTCCGGGACGATCACGAAGTCGTTCTCGGTCCCGTGGCCCTTGAGGAAGGAGAGGGTGGTGTGCGTCACCCGCTCATGGTACCGAGCCGGTCGGGGCCGTGGCCTGCGGGATCAGCATGCGGTCAGGCCGCTGCCGCGGGGGTGTCCGGGCGGGGCGGCGCGGTCAGCGCAGCCGGGCCACCCGGTACACGGCGAGTGCTACGACGACCAGTGCGACCAGCGCGTACAGCGCGGCCATCCGCCAGTCGGGGCGGCGGCTGCTGCCGCGCGGCGGCAGCCCGGGCCAGGTGTAGCCGACGCGGCGCGCGGCCATCATGCCCCAGCCGCCGGCGCAGGAGCTGATGAGGAAGCCGAGCATGGCGACGACGGCGCCGCCGTCCCCGAACTCGAAGGCGAGGGGGAAGGCGAACATCAGGGAGCCGGCGGCGGCCAGCATCACGATGGGGGCGATCTGCCAGATGCGCAGGCGGCGCTGCGGGCGCAGCTCGACCTCGAACTCGGGGCCGGCGGCCGCCTCCGTGCCGGGCTCCGGGGCGTCGGGGCCGTCGGGGCTCAGCCGGGCCGGTTCGGCGGGCAGGCCGAGGCCGTCGGCGCCCGTGTCGGCGCTCCCGATGCCCGTCGGGGCGTCGGGCGTGCCGGAGCCGGCGGGCACGCCGGGCTCGCCGGGCCCGCTTCGGAGCATCGGGTCCGCTCCTCGCCTGGTGTCGTCCCGCCCCGTGTCACGAGGGCCGGCCTCCATAGCCACGCGCCCTCCCCACTCGGACTTCGTACGCCACTGTTCAGAAGTTTGATGATGGCACGGACCCGGGCCCGCGACGGGCACACGGGGCTTCCCGATGCAATCACGTGATCAGGCTGTGACCGCTCGTTCGACCAACGACTGCGCGAGTCCGGGGAGTTCCCCCCGGTCGGCGGCGGCTCCGCTGAGCCAGTGCACGCGGGGGTCGCGGCGGAACCAGGAGTCCTGGCGGCGGGCGAAGCGCTTGGTGGCGCGTACGGTCTCCGCCTTGGCCTCGTCCTCGGTGCACTCCCCCGCGAGGGCGGCCAGTACCTGCTGGTAGCCCAGTGCGCGGGAGGCGGTGATGCCGTCGCGCAGCCCCTGGGCCTCCAGGGCGCGGACCTCGTCGACCAGGCCGTCGTCCCACATGCGGTCCACGCGCAGCGCGATCCGCTCGTCGAGTTCGGGGCGGGCCACGTCGACGCCGATCTGGACGGTGTCGTAGACGGAGTCGTGGCCGGGCAGGTTGGCGGTGAAGGGCTTGCCGGTGATCTCGATGACTTCCAGGGCCCGGACGATGCGGCGGGCGTTGCTGGGCAGGATCGCGGCGGCCGCGGCCGGGTCGGTGGCGGCGAGGCGGGCGTGCAGGGCGCCGGGGCCGCGCAGGGTGGCCTCCTCCTCCAGACGGGCCCGGACCTCGGGGTCGGTGCCGGGGAACTCCATGGCGTCGAGGGCGCCGCGGACGTAGAGGCCGGATCCGCCGACGAGGACGGGGGTGCGGCCCTGGGCGAGGAGCTTGTCGATCTCGGCGCGGGCCAGGCGCTGGTACTCGGCGACGCTGGCGGTCTCGGTGACGTCCCAGATGTCGAGGAGGTGGTGCGGGACTCCGCCGCGCTCGTCGAGCGTCAGCTTGGCGGTGCCGATGTCCATCCCCCGGTAGAGCTGCATGGAGTCGGCGTTGACGACCTCGCCGTCGAAGTGGCGGGCCAGGGCGACGCCCAGGTCGGACTTTCCGGCCGCGGTGGGACCGACGACGGCGATGACCCGCGGGGCGGGGGCTGCATTCCTCACCGACACAGTCTCGCAGCCCCCGGTCAAGACACCGTCATGTACCCGATCGGGTGAGGTGACGGGGTGCGGGCGAAGTCGTTGCCCTGAAGAGGTTCCGGCCCGGCGTGCGCCTGGCGCGCATGTGGTGGACGCCGGTCCGGCCAGGGCGGAACTTCACCCGCACGAGTAACGTTATGGGAGTAGACATGGGCGTTTTTGACCGGATTTTTCGTCGCAAGGAAGAGGTAGTGGCCGAACCGGCCGCGGCCGAGGCCGGCACGGCGGAGGCGCTGGAGACGGAGACCGAGCCGGCCGCAGGGGCCGAGGAGGTCGTGGAGGTCGAGGAAGCCGGGTCTGCGGCGGCCGGGGCCCCCGCGGCGGAGGCCGTGGAGATCCCGAAGCAGCAGTCGGTGGAGGCGGCCGCGGACAGCGAGGCCGGCGAGGGCGCCCGTACGTAGTCACGCCACTGGAAGGTGCCCCATGGGGTTCATGGACAATCTGAAGGCCAAGCTCGCTCCGGCGAAGGACAAGGTCGGCGACCTCGCGCAGCAGCACGAGGGCAAGATCGGCGAGGGCCTGGACAAGGTCGCCAAGGTCGTGGACTCCAAGACCCATGGCAAGTACAGCGCCCGGATCACGACGGGCGCGGACAAGGCGAAGGACGCCCTGGGCAAGATCGCGCACAAGGACACCCCCGGCGGGCCGACGCCGCCGGCCGCTTCCTGACGCGGCACCGGAGGGGCGCGGGACCGTCCTGGTCCCGCGCCCCTTCGTCGTGCGTGCGTACGGGCGGGCCCGGCGCCGGCGCCCGCTACGACCAGGCGGCCACGAAGTAGCCGACGCCGTACGGGGCGTCCTCGTACAGCAGCCGGCCGTCCAGGCCCGCGCCCTCCGCGGCGCCGGCGAGCACCTGCCACGGCGCCCGGCCCGCGGCCAGCAGCTCGGCGGCGAGCACGGGGTCCAGCGCGGCGAGCGCCCCGGTGTCGGCGGCGCCCAGGGCGCGTCCGGCGGCGGCGTCGAAGGCGGCGGCCCGTTCGTCCAGGTAGCCCGGGGCCTTCAGGGTCCGGCAGGCGCTGCCGTCGCCCATGACCAGCATGGCCACCCGCTCGGCGGAGCGGCCCAGGTCCGCGCCGAGCAGGCCGCAGCCGCCGGCCGGGAGGTCCTCGGCGACGGCCACCCCCGCGACCGGGGCCGCCGCCCAGCGGGCCTGCCCGAGCAGCCAGCCGGCCACCGCGAGGGAGGGCGGGAGGACGGTGCCGGTGGCCTCGCCGCTCGGCGGTCCGCCCGGGTCCGGCCCCAGGGTGACGGTCAGGTCCACGCCGAAGCCGGCGAAGCCGCCCGGGGTGCCCTGGTCGTACCCGCCGCCCTCGGCCGCGGCGCCAACCACGACGAGCAGGTCGGGCCGGGCCGCGGCGAGCACGGCCAGCGCGTCGGAGCAGGCGGTACGGGCGTCGGCGAGTTCGGCGGCGGCGCCCGCGGCGACCTCCGGCACGAGGAGCGGCGGGGCGGGGCAGACGGCGGCGGCTACGAGCATGATCCGCAGCCTAGCCGCCCCGGCCCCCGCGCGGTCAGTCGATCGCGCAGCCCGAGGTGGCCGCCGGGAGCGGGGCCGGGACGCCGATGGAGGGGATGCCGAGCATGACGCCGGCCGGCTGCGCCGGGGCGGCGTTGCGCTTCTCCCAGGCGTCGCCGGCGCGGGTGCGGCGCACGGCCTGCGTCGGGCCCTCGGCGAGGAGGTGGTGCGGGGCCGCGTACGTGATCTCCACGGTGACCACGTCGCCGGGGCGGACGTCCTCGTCGGGCTTGGTGAAGTGGACGAGGCGGTTGTCGGGGGCGCGGCCGGACAGGCGGGCGGTGGCGCCGTCCTTGCGGCCCTCGCCCTCGGCGACCATGACCTCCAGGGTGCGGCCGACCTGCTTCTTGTTCTCCTCCCAGGAGATCTCCTCCTGGAGGGCGACCAGGCGCATGTAGCGCTCCTGGACGACCTCCTTGGGGATCTGGCCCTCCATCTCGGCGGCGGGGGTGCCGGGGCGCTTGGAGTACTGGAAGGTGAAGGCGCCGGCGAAGCGGGCCTCGCGCACGACGTGCATCGTCTGCTGGAAGTCCTCCTCGGTCTCGCCGGGGAAGCCCACGATGATGTCGGTGGAGATCGCGGCGTGCGGGATCGCGGCGCGGACCTTCTCGATGATGCCGAGGAAACGCTCCTGCCGGTAGGACCGGCGCATGGCCCGCAGGATCGGGTCGGAGCCGGACTGCAGCGGCATGTGCAGCTGCGGCATCACGTTCGGGGTCTCCGCCATGGCGGCGATGACGTCGTCGGTGAAGTCCTTCGGGTGCGGGGAGGTGAAGCGGACCCGCTCCAGGCCCTCGATCTGCCCGCAGGCGCGCAGCAGCTTGGAGAAGGCCTCGCGGTCGCCGAGGTCGGAGCCGTAGGCGTTGACGTTCTGGCCGAGCAGGGTGATCTCGGAGACGCCCTCGGCGACCAGGGCCTCGACCTCGGCGAGGATGTCGCCGGGGCGGCGGTCCTCCTCCTTGCCGCGCAGCGCCGGGACGATGCAGAAGGTGCAGGTGTTGTTGCAGCCGACGGAGATCGAGACCCAGGCGGCGTACGCGGACTCGCGGCGGGTCGGGAGGGTGGAGGGGAAGGCCTCCAGCGACTCGGCGATCTCGATCTGCGCCTCTTCCTGGACGCGGGCGCGCTCCAGGAGGACGGGCAGCTTGCCGATGTTGTGCGTGCCGAAGACCACGTCGACCCAGGGGGCCTTCTTGACGATGGTGTCGCGGTCCTTCTGGGCGAGGCAGCCGCCGACGGCAATCTGCATGCCGGGGCGCTTCGTCTTCATCGGGGCGAGCCGGCCGAGGTTGCCGTACAGCTTGTTGTCGGCGTTCTCGCGCACCGCGCAGGTGTTGAAGACGACCACGTCGGCGTCGCCGTCGGAGCCCTCGGGGGCCCGGACGTAGCCGGCGTCCTCCAGCAGACCGGAGAGCCGCTCGGAGTCGTGCACGTTCATCTGGCACCCGTAGGTGCGCACCTCGTAAGTTCCCTTGGGGTCCACCACTGCCGTGCTCCGGTCGCTGCTGCTGGTCATGGAACAAGGGTAGGCGGTGCCGGAGTGCCCTCCGGCCGCCCGGGTCCCGGCCCGGGGTGAGCGGGCAGGCCGGACCGCCGGAGCGGGCGCGTCGGGCCGCCGGAGCGGGCCGGAGGGCTCGGGGCGGCCGTGCGGGCCGGGCGGCGGGGCGGGTCCGGCCGTGACAGGCGGGCGGGGCGGGTGGGAGGATCCCGGCATGCCCCTCGTACCTCCCCGCATCAGCCGGCGCCGCCTCCTCCTGGGCCTGGTCGCCGTGCTGGCCGTGCTCGGGGGGCTGCTGTGGTGGCCGCGGCCCTTCTTCGAGCCCGAGCTCAAGGGCGGGCTGACCTTCAGCACGGGTGTGCGTACCGGCGTGTACCACCGCTACGGGCAGCTGCTGGAGGGGGCGCTCGCGCAGGACATGCCGGGCGTGAAGGTGCGGCTGGAGCCCAGCGAGGGTTCCCAGCAGAACCTCCAGCGGGTCGCGGCCGGGCAGGCGGACTTCACGATCGCCACGGCGGACGCGGTGGCCAAGTACCGGGCCGACGGGAAGCCGGGCGCCGACCGGCTGCGGGGCTGCGCACGGCTCTACGACGACTACGTGCAGCTGGTGGTGCCGGCGGGCTCGCCCGTCCAGTCGGTCCGCGACCTGCGGGGCAAGCGGGTCGCGGTGGGCCAGGACGGCTCCGGGGTCAGGCTGGTCTCGGAACGGCTGCTGACGGCCGCCAAGCTGAACCCGCACAAGGACATCACCGCCGTCGGGATCGGCATCGACACCATGCCCGCCGAGCTGGAGGCGGGGCGGATCGACGCCTTCTTCTGGTCGGGCGGGCTCCCGACGAACGCCGTGCACGAGCTGTCGGAGCGCTTCGAGATCCGGCTCGTGCAGCTGGGCGACCTGGTCGAGCAGCTCCAGGCCAGCGGCAGCCCGGCCCGGTACTACCGCGCCGCGGTGATGCCGCAGGACGCGTACGCGCGGGCCCGCAACACCTCGGCGGTGGCCACGCTGGCCGTGCCGAACCTGCTGGTGACCCGGGAGGACACGGGAACGGAGCTGACCGAGCAGTTCACCCGGACGGTGATCCTCAGCCGGGACCGGATCGGGCGCGAGGTCCACGCCGCGCAGCTGGTGGACCTGCGGACGGCGATCTACACGGACCCGCTGGACCTGCACGAGGGCGCCCGGCGGTACTACCGCTCGGTCAAGCCGTAGGCAGCAGCATCATCGCGGCGGCGGCCGCGCCGATCAGTCCGGCGTGGGTGCCGAGGGTGGCCGGGACGACCTGGAGGTCCTTGACGAAGGACAGGGCCGCGTACGAGGCCAGGTGCCGCCGGATCGGTTCGAAGAGGGTGTCCCCGCTGGCGGCGACCCCGCCGCCGATGACCGCGATGTCGGTCTCGACGAGGGTGGCGGTGGCCGCGATGGCCGCGGCCAGGGCCCGCCCGGCCCGGTCGAAGGCGGCCAGTGCCACCGGGTCGCCGGCCGCGGCGGAGGCGGCGACGCCGGCCGCGGTGGGGTCGGGGCCGGTCCAGCCCTGGGCGAGGGCCCAGCGGGCGATGGCGGTGCCGGAGGCGAGGGACTCGACGCAGCCGTGGCCCCCGCAGACGCACCGCTCGCCGTCGAACGCGACGCTGATGTGGCCGATGTGGCCGGCGTTGCCGGTGGGGCCGGGGTGGAGCTGGTTGTTCAGGACGAGCCCGCCCCCGACCCCGGTGGAGACCACCATGCACAGGGCGTTCGCGTGCCCCCGGGCGGCGCCGAGCCAGTGCTCGGCGGCCGTCATGGCCACGCCGTCGCCGGCCAGGGCGACCGGGATCCGGGCCCCGCGCGCGGCCAGCTCGGCGGCGGTCCGCTCCTGCACGGGGAACTCCCGCCAGGCCCCGATGTTGACCGGGCTCACGGTGCCCCGCGAGGTGTCCACGGGGCCGGCGCTGCCGATGCCGCAGCGGACGGCCTGCGCCCACAGGGGGTCCCGCGCCAGGTCCGCGACGACCTCCGCGACCGCCGCCATGACCCCGTCGGCGTCCGTCCCGCGCGGGGTGGGACGCCGGGTGACCGCGGTCATCGCGCCGTCGGGGTGGACCAGCGCCCCGGCGATCTTCGTGCCGCCGATGTCGATCGCCACGGTCGGGCCGGCGACGGCGGCCGCGGCGGCGCCGCGCGGCACGGGGAAGGCTGAGGTGGGGGTGGTCACGGAGGCGCTCCTGCCAAGGGGTCGGATTTCAGTATGCCGCCGCCGGCGGGGCCGTACTCTCGCGGGGTTCCAGCCGGGGCGGCTCGCTCTCCCGGGCCCGGGGCGGGCCTCCGGCGAGGAGCGCGAGGAGCTCCTCGGCCGCGAGCCGCCCGAAGCCGGCGGTGTCGCGGACCAGCGCGGTCAGCCGGGGGTGGGTGACCCGGCACAGCGCGGAGTCGTCCCAGGCGACGACGGAGAGCCGGCCGGGCACGGGGATGCCCATCCCGGCGGCGACCGCGCTGCCCGCCACCGCCATCACGTCGTTGTCGTAGACGAGGGCCGTGGGCGGATCCGGCTCGGCGAGGACCCGGCGGGTGGCGGCGGCGCCCTCGGCGTCGGAGTAGTCGGTGGGCACCGACCGGACGTGGTCCTCGGGAAGCCCGAGCCGGCGGGCCTCGGCGCGCAGCGAGGCGATGCGCCGGTCCGTGTGGGCGAGGCCGGGCAGGCCCGCGATGTGCGTGATGCGGCGGTGGCCGAGCCCGTGGAGGTACTGCAGCACCCCGACCATGGCGCGGGCGTCGTCGGCCCGGACGGACGACAGCGGCGGCGGGGAGTCCCCCGGCACCGGCTCCGCCGTCCCCCCGACGAACACGGCCGGGAGCCCGAGCCGGGCCAGGAGCTCCGGGCGCGGGTCCCGCGTACGGGGGTCGACGACGAGGACGCCGTCCACGCGCCGTTCGGCCCACCAGCGGCGGTGGACGGCGCATTCGGCGTCGACGTCCTCCACCACCTGGAACAGCAGCGCCGTGCGCCCGGCGGAGAGCACCTCCTGGATGCCGGAGACGAGCTGGAGGAAGAACGACTCGACCCCGAGGGTGTGCGCGGGCCGGGCCAGCACCAGCCCGACGGCCCCGCAGCGCTCGCCGGACAGGACCCGGGCCGCGTGGTGCGGCTGCCAGCCCAGTTCCTCGGCGACCCGGCGGACCCGGGCGCGGGTGTCCTCGGAGACCCCCGGCCTGCCGTTGAGGGCGAAGGAGACGGCGCTCTCGGACACTCCGGCTCCGCGGGCGATGTCCTTGATGGTGGGTCTGCGGGCCATCCCTGCCTCATCCCTCCGTGACGTGGACTGCGCTGGGGCGGACCGTACGCCGACCCGACCGCGGCAACAACCTTGCGGTCGGCGGCATCCGGCACCGTGCGGATCCGGCCGCCCGGCGCCGGAGGCCCTGTTGACCACAGCCCGCGCGGCCCGGCAGTTTGTGGTCGTCCGGCGACGCATTCCCCGAGAACCCGGGACCATTCCATGGACCGCACCCTGCGCTTCGGCGTCAACTACACCCCGGCACGCGGCTGGTTCCACCACTGGCTCGACTTCGACCTCTCCGAGGTCGGGGCCGACCTCGATTCGATCGCCGCCCTCGGCCTGGACCACGTACGGGTGTTCCCGCTGTGGCCGCTCTTCCAGCCCAACCGCGCGCTGATCCGGCCGCGCGCCGTCGAGCAGCTCGCAGCCCTCGCCGACGCGGCCGCCGCGCGCGGGCTCGACGTCGCCGTGGACGGCCTCCAGGGGCACCTGTCGAGCTTCGACTTCCTGCCCGCCTGGACGCGGACCTGGCACCGGCGGAACCTCTTCACCGACCCGGAGGCCGTCGCGGCACAGGAGGAGTACCTGCGCACCCTCGCCGCCGCCCTCGCCGACCGGCCGAACTTCCTCGGGATGACGGTGGGCAACGAGACCAACCAGTTCTCCGGCCCTCCGCACCCCGACCCCGACCCCGTCACCCCCGAGCAGGCCGGACGCTGGCTGGAGCGGATGCTCGCCGCCTGCGAACGGGGCGCCCCGGGACGGCTGCACGTGCACGCCGAGTACGACGCCGCCTGGTACCAGGACGGGCACCCCTTCACCCCGGCCCAGGCGGCCCGGCTGGGCGCGGCCACCGCCGTGCACTCCTGGGTGTTCAACGGCACCGCGCAGCGCCACGGCCGGACCGGGACGGCCACCGAGCACCACGCCGCGTACCTGGTCGAGCTGTCGAAGGCCTGGGCCGAGGACCCGGCCCGGCCGGTGTGGCTCCAGGAGGTCGGGGCGCCGGCGCCGCTGATCCCCGCGGAGCACGCCGCACGGTTCACGGCCGCCACGCTGGCGGCCGCCCTGGACTGCCCGGGGCTGTGGGGGGTGACGTGGTGGTGCTCGCACGACGTGTCCCGGGAGCTCGTGGACTTCCCGGAGCTGGAGTACGGCCTGGGCCTGCTGACCAACGACCGCCGGCCCAAGCCCGCCGGGACCGTCCTGGCGCGCGTCGCCGCGGCCTGGCGGGACCGCGAACACCGCCCGCCCGTACGCGGGACCGCGCTCGTCCTGGACGAGTCCCGGGGCCGCGCGTCCTGCGCCCCGGGCGGCCCGTTCTTCGAGGCCTGGGCCTCCCTGACGGCCCGGGGGGCCCGCCCGGCGGTGGTCCTGGCCGACCGCGCGGAGGATCCGGCCCACCTCAAGACCCGGGGCATCACGGAAGTCGTCCACGTCAGCGACGTGGAATGACGGCCCGCACCCGCACCCGCACCCGGCCCCGCCCCCGCCTCCGCCCCCCGCCCGAGCCGCACCGTGAGGAGCCCCCGATGTCCGACCCCGCCCCCTTACGCCCGACCAGACGCACCCTGCTGGCCGCCGCAGCGGCCGGGGCCGCCGCCGGAGCCCCGCTGCTCGGCCCGCCCGCCCCGGCGGCGGCCGCTCCCGCCGCCGCCGCCGTCCCGCCCGCCGGCGACCTGACCCCGTACGCCTCCTACTGGTTCCCCGGCTCGCTCCCCCACGGCACCCCCGCCCCCGGCGTCGTGTGGCGCTCGCTCGGCGACTGGACCCCGGAGTCGGACCCGGACCTCGCCCACAACACGGCGACGGTGCCCCTCGCCCCGCGCTTCACCCCCGTCCCCCCGCACCGCGGCGCCCGCACCGGCCAGGCCCGGATATCGGCGCTGGTCTCGTTCGGGCCGACCTCCGGCAACCCCTCCCAGGGCTCGGCGACCGCCGACTACTACGCCCTGACGCACTGGGCGTACCTCGACGAGCTGGTCTTCTGGGGCGGCTCCGCCGGCGAGGGCCTCGTGCTGGCCCCGAACGCGCCCGTCGTCGACGCCGCCCACCGCCACGGGGTCCGGGTGCTGGGCAACGTCTTCCTGCCGCCCGTCCCCTACGGCGGCGACCTCCAGTGGACGCGCGACCTGGTGCGGCGGGAGCCCGACGGCCGGTTCCCGGTCGCGGAGCAGCTGGTCCGGGTGGCGGTGGCGCACGGCTTCGACGGCTGGTTCGTCAACGCCGAGACGGACGGCGGGGACGGCGCCCTCGCCACCCTCATGCGGGAGTTCCTGCGGGCGCTGCGGGCGGCGGGCGAGCCGCACGGGCTGCGGATCACCTGGTACGACGCGATGAACGTCACCGGCCGGGTCGGCTGGCAGGGCGCCCTCAACGCGCTCAACCAGGAGTTCTTCGAGGACCGTTCGGGGCGGGTCGCGGACACGGTGTTCGTGGACTTCCGCTGGACGGCGCGCACCCTCGCCGACTCCGGCGCCCTCGCCGGCCGGCTCGGCCGCAGCCGCCACGAGCTGTGGGCGGCGGTGGACGTGGAGTCCAGGGGCTGGGACTCCGCCGTCGACTGGGACGCCGTCGTCCCGCGCGACCGCGAGCACGTGGTCAGCCTCGGCCTCTACCGGCCGGAATGGACGCGCAACCACCTCGCCGACCGCTCCCCCGGCGCGTTCCACCGCGCCGACGACCGGTTCTGGACGGGCGAGTCCGGGGACCCGTCCCGGCCCGCGCCGCAGGCCGCCTGGCGGGCCCCGGCCACGTTCACCGCGGACCGCTCCACGGTCGCCGGGCTGCCGTTCGGCTGCTCCTTCAACACCGGGCACGGGCTGCGCTGGTACGAGGACGGGGCGGTCACCTCCGGGGAGCCGTGGAACCACCTGGCGCTCCAGGACCGGCTCCCGGGCCGGCGCTGGGTGGTGGACACCGCCGGGGCGCGCCCCTCGGTGACCCTGGACTTCGCGGACGCCTGGCGCGGGGGCTCCAGCCTGCTGGTGGCGGGCGCGCTCAGCGGGCCGGCGGCCGTGGCACTGCACTCCACTCGCCTGCCCCTGACCGGCTCGGCGGTCGCGGAGCTGGTCCACACGAGCGGCGGCGCCGGGCCGGTGGCCGTGGAACTCGGCGTCGCCGTCCGCGAGCCGTCCGCCCCGGGCGCGCCGGTGCCGTACACCTGGCTGCCGGCCGGGACGGCGGGCCCGGGCCAGGGCTGGCGGACCTCCCGCGTGCCCCTCGCGCGCCTGGCCGGGAGGACCGCGTACGCCCTTGCCGTACGGATCACCGCGCCCGGGAAGGCGGCGGTGTCCTGGCGGCTCGGGGCCCTGACGGTACGCGACACCACCGCCCGGCGGCCCCCGGCCCCGCCCTCGCACCTGAGGGTGGAGGCCGTCTCCGGTCAGGGCGGCGGCCGGGCCGGGCTCCGCCTGCGCTGGGACCGGGCTGCCGGGCCGGTCCGGCACTACGAGCTCCACCGCCTCCTGCCCGACGGCACCCGCCGCTTCCTGGCCGGTACCTGCGCGGCCGCCCTCCACGTGCCGCTGGTCGTCCGGGCGGACGGGGAGCGGGCGGCCGTCTTCGAGCTCCGCACGGTGGACGAGGCGTACGCCGCCTCCCCGCCGGCCCGTGCCGAACTGCCCTGGCCCTAACCCTCCTGGGGGTCGGTGCGGGGTACGGCCACCGTCACGCGCAGGCCGTGCGGCGGGTTCGTCTCGTAGGAGATGGATCCGCCGCCGGAGGCGAGCAGGGCGCGGGAGATCGACAGGCCGAGACCGGAGCCCTTCACGTTCTGGTGGCGGCCGCTGCGCCAGAAGCGGTCGCCGACGCGCAGCAGCTCCTCCTCGGTCAGGCCGGGTCCGCGGTCGGCGACGACGACGAGCGCGCTGCGTCCCTCGGCGGAGACCGACACCTCGACCTCCTCGCCGGCGGGGGTGAACTTCAGGGCGTTGTCGATGACGGCGTCGAGGGCGCTGGACAGGGCGATGGGGTCGGCCCAGCCGGTGACGGCGCTGCGGCCCGCCTCGGTGAGGCGTACGCCCTTCTCCTCCGCGTAGGGGCGCCAGGCGGCGACCCGTTCGGCGGCGAGCTCGCCGATGTCGGTGAGGCTGATCTCGGCGGAGGCGTGTTCGGCCAGCGCCAGGTCCAGCAGGTCGTCCAGGACCTGGGCGAGGCGTTTGCCCTCGGTGCGCACGGAGGCGATCTCCTCGTTGCCCTCGGGGAGTTCGAGGGCGAGGAGCTCGATGCGCAGGAGCAGCGCGGCGAGCGGGTTGCGCAGCTGGTGGGAGGCGTCCGCGACGAACGCCCGCTGCTGCTCCAGTACCTCTTCGACGTTGTCGGCCATCTCGTTGAACGAGCGGGCCAGGCGTCTGAGTTCCGGCGGGCCGCTCGCGGCGGCGACGCGGGAGTTCATGCGTCCGGTGGCGATGCCGTGGGCGGCGGCGTCCAGGGTCCGTACGGGCTTGAGCACCCAACTTGTCAGGCGCAGGGCGGCGCCGAAGGCGGCCAGCATGGCGGCGGCGAGGCCGGCGGCGATGACCGCCCACCCGCGCAGGGTCCGGGCGCGCATCTGGTCGGTGGGTGATTCGGTGGCGACGACGGCGACGACGTCGCCGTCGAGGACGACCGGGGAGACGACGAGGAGTTTGCCGCTGGTCTGCCAGGGCCAGACCTGGCCGGGGTCGTGGCTGCGCCGGCCGGCGAGGGCGTCCTGGAAGGCGCGCTTGCCTTCCCTGGAGTCGGGCAGCTGCCACCAGCCGGGGGCGCGGACCATGGCGTTGTCGTCGCGGTAGAAGATGCCGACGCGGATGCCGTACAGCTCCTGGTAGCGGGCGAGTTCGAGCTGGAGGGTGTCGCGGCGTTCGTCGGCGCCGGTGGCTCCGGAGCCCTCGGCGTCGATGACGAACTGTGCGAGGGCCGCGAAGCGGGCGCTGTCGTCGATGCGGTCGACCACCACCCGCTGCTGCTGGGCGGCGGCCAGGCTGACGGCGAGCGGGAGGCCGAGCGCGATCAGGACGCCCGCCATCAGGATGACCAGGAGCGGGAGCAGCCGGGTGCGCACGGCGGGACCCCGCTAGGGGACGGCCGGGGTGACGAGCCGGTAGCCCACCCCGCGGACGGTCTCGATGAGCGCGGGCATGCCGAGCTTGGAGCGCAGCGAGGCCACGTGGACCTCCAGGGTGCGGCCGGTGCCCTCCCAGCTGGTGCGCCACACCTCGCTGATGATCTGCTCGCGGCGGAAGACGACGCCGGGCCGCTGGGCGAGCAGGGCCAGCAGGTCGAACTCCTTGCGGGTGAGCGGTACGTCGGTGCCGTTCACGGTGACGCGGCGGGTGGGCAGCTCCACGGCGACGGAGCCGAGCCGGACGGTGCCGGGGGCGGTCTCGGGGGTGGCGGCGGCCTCGTCGGCGGCGCCGGTGCGCCGGGCGACGGCGTGGATGCGGGCGAGGAGCTCGCCGGTGTCGTACGGCTTGACCACGTAGTCGTCGGCGCCCATGTTCAGGCCGTGGATGCGCGAGCGGACGTCGCCGCGGGCGGTGACCATGATGACGGGGGTCGAGGTGCGCTTGCGGATCTTGCCGCAGACCTCGTAGCCGTCCTGGTCGGGCAGGCCCAGGTCCAGGAGGACCACGCCGAAGGGCTTGGCCCCGGCCGGCAGCAGCGCCTGGAGGGCCTCCTCGCCGTTGCGGGCATGGGTCACCTGGAAGCCGTGCCGGGCGAGGATCGCCGAAAGGGCGGCGGCGACGTGGTCGTCGTCCTCGACGAGCAGCAGCCTCATGGAGTCCCCCTTCCCGATTCTTCCGCTTCAGCTTCCGTACAGATGGTCACCATGCATCCACGCCCATGGGAGAGTCCCACGTCAAGAGGGTTCCGGTCCGGCGAGTCTTCCGTTATGCACCCGGTACGAGTACATCGCACCCTTCGTGGGTACCGCGTACGGAGCGTATCGGCGCGAGGCCGTTTCGTTATGCTCAATTCTCCCTCAGATGTGCTGACGGTGTGCTCACCTCATCACTACATTCCTCCCAACCGACGGAGGACGGAGCAAGAAGCCGATGAGCGGAGTATCAGTGACCAAGGACGTGGAGGATGCGGCCGGTGCCGCGGACGGCCTGGTCGTACTGAGCAACGTCAACAAGCACTTCGGCGCGCTGCACGTGCTTCAGGACATCGATCTGAGCATTGCCCGCGGTGAGGTCGTCGTGGTGATCGGGCCCTCGGGCTCGGGCAAGTCGACGCTGTGCCGGACCATCAACCGGCTGGAGACCATCGACTCGGGCAGCATCACGCTGGACGGGAAGCCCCTTCCGGCCGAGGGCAGGGAACTGGCCCGGCTGCGCGCGGACGTGGGCATGGTCTTCCAGTCGTTCAACCTGTTCGCACACAAGACGGTGCTGCAGAACGTGATGCTGGGTCAGCTCAAGGTCCGCAAGACGGACCAGGCGACGGCCCTGGAGAAGGCGAAGGCCCTGCTGGACCGGGTGGGCGTCGGCGCACAGGCCGAGAAGTACCCGGCGCAGCTGTCCGGTGGCCAGCAGCAGCGCGTGGCGATCGCCCGGGCGCTGGCGATGGACCCGAAGGTGATGCTCTTCGACGAGCCCACCTCGGCGCTGGACCCGGAGATGATCAACGAGGTGCTGGAGGTCATGCAGCAGCTCGCCCGCGAGGGCATGACGATGGTCGTCGTCACGCACGAGATGGGCTTCGCCCGCTCGGCGGCCGACCGGGTCGTGTTCATGGCGGACGGCAAGATCGTCGAACAGGCCACCCCTGAGCAGTTCTTCAGCGCCCCGAAGAGCGACCGTGCCAAGGACTTCCTCTCGAAGATCCTGCACCACTGACGCTCTCGTCTGGTAGTGATCCGATCGACGGCCCGTGCCGTCGCCCACGACGTGTCCTGCTCGTCGTTCAACAACGTCTCACCCGAGGGAAGTTCACCATGAAGGTTCTCAAGACCGGCGCTGCCGTTGCCACGGCCGCCGTTCTCGCCCTGACGGCGACCGCCTGTGGCGGCGGCAGCAAGGACGCGGCGAGCGACGGCGGTCCGTCCGGCGGCGGCAAGTCGGACAAGATCGTCATCGGCATCAAGTTCGACCAGCCGGGTATGGGCCTGAAGACCCCGGACGGCAAGTACGAGGGCTTCGACGTCGACGTGGCGACCTACGTCGCCAAGGAGCTCGGCTACCAGCCGGACCAGATCGAGTGGAAGCAGGCCGTCAGCGCCGACCGCGAGAACCTGATCTCCAACGGCGACGTGAAGTTCATCGCCGCCACCTACTCGATCAACGACAAGCGCAAGGCGAAGGTCGACTTCGCCGGCCCGTACTTCCTGGCCCACCAGGACCTGCTGGTCCGCGCCGACGACAGCTCGATCACCAAGGTCGAGGACCTCAACAAGAAGAAGCTCTGCTCCGTCACCGGCTCCACCTCGGCGCAGAACATCAAGAAGGACCTCGCCAAGGACGCCGACCTGCAGGAGTTCCCGGGCTACTCCGAGTGCCTCACCGGCCTGGAGAACAAGGCCGTGGACGCGCTGACCACGGACAACTCGATCCTGGCCGGTTACGCCGCGCAGGAGAAGAACAAGGGCAAGTTCAAGCTCGTCGGCCTGAGCATGAGCAACGAGAACTACGGCATCGGTCTGAAGAAGGGCGACAAGGACCTCCAGACCAAGATCAACGCCGCGCTCAAGAAGATGGTCGCGGACGGTGCCTGGGAAGCGGCCGTGAAGAAGAACCTCGGCCCGTCCGGTTACAAGAACGAGCCTGCCCCGCAGATCACCGAAGGCAGCTGATTTCCCGGTGGGGTGCGTCGCCGCCCGCCCGTCCGCGGGCGGCGGCGTACTCCACCGGCCATCCTGGGGAGAGCGCAGGGCAACGTGTTCGACTTTCTTGATTCCGGGCAGTACGACCTGCTCGGAGCCTTCTGGGTGACGGTTCAGCTCACCCTCTACTCGGCGGTGGGCTCCCTCATATGGGGCACCGTCCTGGCCGGGATGCGGGTCAGCCCGGTCCCGCTGATGCGGGCCTTCGGCACCGCATACGTCAACTTGGTCCGCAACACACCGCTGACCCTGCTGATCATCGGAAGCTCGCTGGGCCTGTACCAGACGCTCACGATCAACCTGGGCGGCGACACGTCCAAGGAGACCGGCTTCCGGCTCGCCGTCCTCGCTCTGACCGCCTACACCGGCACCTTCGTCTGCGAGGCGCTGCGCTCGGGCATCAACACCGTGCCCGTCGGCCAGGCCGAGGCGGCTCGCGCGCTGGGCCTGAGCTTCTTCCAGGTGCTCACCCTGATCGTGCTCCCCCAGGCCTTCCGGGCGGTCATCGCACCGCTCGCCAACGTACTGATCGCGCTCACCAAGAACACCACGGTGGCCGCGGCCATCGGCGTGGCCGAGGCGGCCCTGCTGATGAAGGAAATGATCGAGAACGAGGCGGACGCGATCTTCGCCGTGTTCGGGATCTTCGCCCTCGGCTTCTGCCTGCTGACCCTGCCCACCGGTCTGCTGCTGGGCTGGGTGGCCAAGCGAGTGGCGGTGAAGCGATGAGCTCCGTGCTGTACGACACCCCCGGCCCCAAGGCCAAGGCCCGCAACTGGATCTACACGGCCGGCTTCATGGTCCTGTTCGCGCTCGCCGCGTGGTGGGTCCTCTCCGTCATGGCGGACAAGCACCAGCTCGACGCCGACAAGTGGAGCCCCTTCGTCACCGACAGCCGGATCTGGACGACCTACCTCCTCCCCGGCCTCGTGGAGACCCTGAAGGCCGGCGCGATCGCCATGGTGGTCGCCCTCCCGCTGGGCGCCCTGCTGGGCATGGGCCGGCTCTCCGACCACGCTTGGGTGCGCGTGCCGGTCGGCGTGGTCGTGGAGTTCTTCCGCGCCATCCCGGTCCTGATGCTGATGATGTTCGGCTACGCCTTCTTCGTGCAGTTCATCCCCGCCGTCTCCTCGGACTTCCGGCCGGTGTACGCCGTGGTGACCGGCCTGGTCCTGTACAACGCGTCGGTCATCGCCGAGATCGTGCGTGCCGGTGTGCAGTCCCTCCCCCGCGGCCAGACCGACGCGGCCAAGGCGATCGGCATGCGCAAGGGCCAGACCATGGTCCACGTCCTGATCCCGCAGGCCGTCACCGCGATGCTGCCGGCCCTGGTGAGCCAGCTCGTGGTGATCCTCAAGGACACCGCGCTCGGCGGTTCGCTGCTCGGCCTCACGGACCTGCTGGCCGCGAACCGGCAGGTCTCGGCGAACTACAGCAACACCATCGCCACGCTCGTGGTGGTCGCCCTGATCTACATCGCGGTGAACTTCGCCCTCACCTCCTTCGCCTCCTGGATGGAGGGCCGGCTGCGGAAGTCGAAGAAGGGCACCGGCACCGTGGTCGGCGTGGCCGATGTGAACGACATGGCCACCGGCAACAACTCGGCCGGGGCCTGACGGTCGAGCCCTGCTCCAGCCCGGGCGGAAGGCCGCCGGAGGGCTGACGTAGGGTCAGTCATAGTGCGTAGCCCGTGTGGTGCGGCGGAATCCTCCGTCGCACCACACAGCGCTGTCCCGGCCGGGTGTCACTTGACGCAGGAACCTCCAGTGGGTTGCATACGTTCTGTGATCACATACCGGACATCGGGAGCCGCATCATGGACCCGGTGATCGTCGTCGGCGCGGGGCCCGTCGGGCTGTCCCTGTCCCTCGCCCTGGCCGGGCACGGCGTGCCCAGCGTGCTGCTCGACGAGGGGCCCGGCAAGGACGAACCCCGGCCCGCCCGCAGTGTCGTGCTGCACACCGACACCGCCGCCATGGCCCACCGGCTGGGCTGTACCACCCTGCGCGACGAGGGCGCCCGGTACGCGGCCTGGCGGACCGTGAAGCGCCGCCAGGAGGCCCGGCGGATCACCTTCGAGGGCGCCTTCGAGGGGCAGGCTCCGCTGCACCTCCCGCAGCACGCCCTCGTGCGCGGGCTGCGCGCCGCCGCCACCGCGCACCCCCTGGTGCAGCTGGTCACCGGCGCCAAGCTGGACTCCTTCGAGCAGGACGGCCACGGGATCACCGCCCGCACCCGGGGCACCGAGAGCACCTGGTGGCGCGGCAGCCACCTGGTCGGCTGCGACGGGGCCCGCTCCACCGTGCGCAAGCTGCTCGGCATCCGCTTCCCCGGCCGGACCGCCGTCGAGCGGCACGCCGTGGCCGCGCTGCGCGCCGAACTGCCCTGGCCCGGCGAAGCGTTGCTGCACCGCAACCCGCCGTCCGGGCCCGAGGAGATCACCGCCCGGCCGCTGCCCGACGGGGTGTGGCGGCTCGACTGGCTGCTGCCCGCGCGCGGCGAACTCGTCACGCCCGACGCGCTCGTCACCCTCATCCGGGACACCCTGGCCCTGTGGTGCGGCGGCACGACTCCCCCGTACGACCTCATCGACACCGGCGTGCACACCCTCCACCACCGGCTCGCCCTGCGCTGGCGCGACGGCCGGGCCTTCCTCGTCGGGGACGCCGCGCACCTGCTGGGCGCGGTCGGCACCCAGGGCGTCGAGGAGGGGCTGCGCGACGCGGAGAACCTCGCCTGGAAGCTGGCCCTGGCCTGGCACCAGGGCGCCTCCGAGGCCCTGCTCGACAGCTACGAGGGCGAACGGCGCACCGCCGTCGCCGCCCGGCTGCGCGCCGCCGACCAGGCCGTGCCCGTACTGCGCGGCGGGGGCGGGCTGCGCACCCTGCTGCCGGGGACGGGGCGTTCCGCCGAAACCCTGCTGACCGACGGGCACCTGGGGCGCGGCCCGCTGGGCGCGCAGCCCGTGTACGCGCCGCCCGTGGCCGTGCGCGAGGTCCCGACGGCGACCGAGCCGGGCGGGCCGGTGGCGAACGTGCCCGTGACCGCGCCCGACGGGGCCACCGTCCCGCTGCGCGACCTGCTGGGGCGGGGCCGGCTGCTGGTGCTGCTGGTCGCGCCGGGCACCGGGGTGTGGGACCGGCGGCACTGGCAGAGCGCCGGGGTGATGCCCCGCCTCGCGGCGGCCGTGAGCGCGCTGCCGGTCCCGGCCGACCTGCTGGTCGCCGACGGCTACCCGGGGGCGCCCGCGCACACCGTGCTGCTGGTGCGCCCGGACGGGCACCTGTCCGCCACCTTCGCGGGGGTCCGGCCGGCCGAGCTGTACGCGGCTGCCGACGCCGTCCGGGCGGGCGCCCCGGCGGGCTCGCCCGCCACACCCGCTCCCGTGATCGATTGACCGTTCTCGGGGGCGCGTGGTTCACTCGCGGACATGACCGGCAACGACGTACGCCTGTGGCGGAGGGTTCACATGGACCTGCTCCGCTACGCGGGCTGCGTGTGTCGCCCCTCCTGCTGATTCGCCTTCCCTCCGCGCGCCCCTGAGCCCTGCCGGCCGGCGCGCGCACCTTCGCGAACCCCAGGACGGTCACATCCATGCCTTCCCCCCGGCCCACGCACGCCCCTGCCCGCCCGTCGTCGGCCCCGACGGCGGCGGAACTCCTCGACTTCGCCCTGCGCACCGCCGCCGACCCGGAGATCGTCGACTCGCTCCCCCTCGATCCGGAGGGCCGGACCTGGATCCGGCTCGACGGGCCGGGCGGCAGCGAGGCCTGGCTGATCGGCTGGCCGCCGGGCACCGGCACCGGCTGGCACGACCACGCCGAGTCCCGGGGCGCGTTCGCCACCGCGCGGGGCCGGCTGACGGAGCACTCCCTGACGGTGCGCCTGCCCTCGGAGGGCTGGCAGAGCCTGGAACTGGCCCCCGACGTGGACCGCACCCGCAGCCTCGGCGCGGTCAGCGGGCGGGCCTTCGGCGAGCACCACGTCCACGAGGTGCTCAACGGGTCCGCCTCGGAGCACGCGGTCTCCGTCCACGCGTACTACCCGCCGCTGCCGCTGATCCGCCGGTACAGCCGCAGCGGTCCGGTGCTGCGGCTGGAGCACGTCGAGCGCCCGGCGGACTGGCAGTGAGCGCCGCCGTGCCGCCGGTCGGCATCGACGAGCTGCTGGAGCGGGTCCGTGCGGCGTACGAGCGCATCGGCCCGCAGGAGGCGTACGAGGCGTCGCTGGACGGGGCCCTGCTGGTGGACATCCGCTACCAGGCGCTGCGCGAGCGGGACGGGCTGATCCCGGGGGCGGTGGTCGTGGAGCGCAACGAACTGGAGTGGCGGCTGGACCCCCAGGGCTCCCACCGGCTCCCGGAGGCCGTGTCGCACGACCTGCGGGTGGTGGTGATCTGCAACGAGGGCTACGCGTCTTCGCTGGCCGCGGGGTCGTTGCACGCGCTGGGGCTGCGGCGGGCGACGGACCTCACGGGCGGGTTCCAGGCGTGGCGCGCCGCGGGCCTGCCCGTCACCCCTCCTTGACGCGCCACTCGCGCGGCTCGGCCCCAGGGGGCCTCCCCGGCTTCGCGCCACTGCGCCGGACTCCGTCCGTCGGGGCCGGGGCCGGGTTCCGTGGCCGGTGCCGGTGGGTCGGGTGCGGGTGGGTGGGCCGCTGCGCGGGGCTGTCCCCTACCCGCCCTTCCACCGTTCCCAGGGGCTGCGCCCCTGACC
>NZ_JBNNPF010000033.1:0-60083 GCF_050275515.1 Streptomyces sp. NPDC004126
TTACCCCCCCCCCCCCCACCTACCTCACCAAAATCACGCTTACCCTCTTCCCCTACCTCCCGACCACGCGCCCCCCGGGCGGGGGGGGGGGGGGGGGGCGGGGGGGGGGGCCCCCCCCCCCCCCGGGGAGGGGGCCTTCGAGCCGGTCGCCCCGTTCGCGCTGCTGTCGGATGCCGAGCGGGCCGCGCTGCCCGCCGACGCCGTGGACGCCTATCCGGTGTCGCTCACCCAGGCCGGGATGTTCGTCGAGCTGTTCCGGGACCCGGAGGTCAACCGGTACCACAACGTCACCTCCTTCCGGATCCGCGACGACCGGCCCTTCGACCCCGCGGCCTTCGGCGCCGCCGCCGACCTGGTCGTCGCCCGGCACGAGGTGATGCGGACCTCGTTCGTGCTCGGCCTGCCCGAGCGGCCGCTGCAGATCGTGCACGCCCGCGGGACGATGCCGTACGTCCACGACGACCTGCGGCGGCTGCCGCGGGAGGAGCGGTGGGCGGCGCTGATGGAGTTCGCCCGGGCCGACCGGGCGCGGCTCCTCGAACCCGCGCGGGCACCGCTGATGCGGATGGCGACGCACGTGCTGGACGACGGGGGCTGGTGGCTGTCCATCACCGAGTGCCATCCGGTCATCGAGGGGTGGAGCTACCACTCACAGCTGATGGAGATGCTGGGCGCCTACCGGCGGCTGCGCGACGGTCTGGAGCCCGAGCCGGCCCCGGCCGCGCCGGCGGTCCGCTACGCCGACTTCATCGCGGCCGAACGGCGCTCCCTCACGGGGACGGAGGACCGGGCCTACTGGCACGGGCTGCTCGACGCGCACGAGAAGTTCGAGGTACCGGCCGGGTGGGCGGGAGGCCCGGACGAGCCGGCCGAGCGGTACCGCATCGACCTGCCGCTGCACGGCCTGCGGGCGGGGCTGCAGGCACTCGCCTCGGAGACCGGCGTGCCGTACAAGAGCGTGCTGCACGCCGCGCACGCGAAGGTGCTGGGCCTGCTGACCCGGCAGGACTCCTTCCGCGGGGGCATGGTCGCGGACGCCCGGCCCGAGGTCAGCGGGGCGGACCGGGTGTCCGGCATGTACCTCAACTCGGTGCCGTTCCCGTACCGGCGGGGCGCCCGGACCTGGGGCGAGCTGGCCCGGCGCACCTTCGCCGCCGAGATCGAGCTCTGGCCGCACCGCCGGTTCCCGATGCCTGCCATGCGCCGTCCCGGCGACCCGCACCTGGTCGACGTGCTCTTCCACTACCTGGACTTCCACCAGGTGGACACCGATCTCGTCGACACGGCGGCCACGGTCGACGACAGCCCGAACGAGTTCCCGGTGGTGGTCGGCACGCCGCTGCGCGACCACCTCACCATCGCCTCGGACACCCGGACCCTGCGCCGCGACCGGGCCGACCGGCTCGCCCGGCTCTACCTCGCGGTCCTCTCCGACATGGCGGCCGGGGGCGCGGACGGTGACGCCCGGCGGGGATATCCGCAGGCCACGGAGCCGCTTCCGGCGCCGGCCGGGTCCGAGGTGGCGGGCGCCGCCCCGGAGTTCGGGCACACCCTCGCCGCGTTCGAGGCGCAGGCGGCCCGTACCCCGGGGGCGACGGCCGTCGTCACCACCGGCGCCCGTCTGACCTATGCCGAACTCGACGCGCGGGCCGGGCTGCTGGCCGGCCGGCTGCGCGCGCTGGGCGTCGGGCCGGAGGACCGCGTCGGGGTGCTCCTGGACCGGGGTGCGGACCTGGTGGTGGCGCTGCTCGCCGTCTGGAAGGCCGGGGCGGCCTACGTGCCGGCCGACCCCTGCACTCCGGACGCCCGGCTGCGGTCCCTGTTCGCCGGGGCCGGCTGCCGGCTGGTCGTGACCGAGCCCGCGCACGCCGCCCGCACCGCCCCGTGCACCCCGGTGCTCGCGGCCGGGGGCGCGGGGGACGCCGGGCCGGCCGGGGAGGGCGCCGCGCGGCCCGTTCCGTCGCGGCTCCCCGATCCGGGCGCCCTGGCGTACGTACTGCACACCTCCGGCTCCACCGGGGAGCCCAAGGGCGTCGCGGTCGACCACCGGGCCCTGGCCCACTACCTGCGCTGGGCCGTCGCCGCGTACGCGGGACCGGGTACGGGGCCGGGCGCGCCCTTCTTCACCTCCGTCGGCGCCGACCTCGGCGTCCCGGCCCTGTTCGTCCCCCTGCTGACGGGCCGGACCGTGTACGTGCTGCCGCAGCGGTTCGAGCCGGACGAGTTCCCGAAGCTGCTCGCGCAGTGGGCCCCGTACGCCTTCGCCGGCATGACGCCCGGCCACCTCGCGCTCCTGGAGGCCGGTCTGGACGACGCCCGGCTGGGCTCCCTCGCCGGGCTGCTGGTCTGCGCGGGCGACGCCTACCCGGCCCGGCAGGCCGAGCGGGTCGCGGCCCGCGTCGCGGCGGGCGGCGGGGCGATGCGGCTGGCCGCGGAGTACGGGCCGACCGAGGCGACCGTGGCCGCGGCCGCGCACCGCCCGGCCGGACCCGTCGGCCGGAGCCTGGTGCCGCTGGGCCGCGCCCTGCCGGGGACGACCCTGCGGCTGCTGGACGGGGACATGAACGCGGTGCCCGACGGCATCGTCGGCGAGGTGCACATCGGGGGCCCGGGCCTGGCCCGGGGGTACGAGGGCCGGCCGGGCGCGACGGCCGGGCGCTTCGTGCCCGACCCGTACGGACCGCCCGGCAGCCGGCTGTACCGCACCGGTGACCTGGCCCGGCTGCTGCCCGGCGGGCAGCTGGAGTTCGCCGGGCGTGCCGACCGGCAGCTCAAGCTCGGCGGCCACCGCGTGGAGCCCGCGGAGGTGGAGGCCGTCCTGGGCGCCGACCCGGGGGTGCGCGAGGTCCTCGTGGACGCCGTGCCCGGGCCCGCGGGCGGGCGGCGGCTGACGGCCTGGGTGGTGCCGGCCGAGGAGGCCGAACCGGTGGCGGCGGAGCTGCGCGCCCGGGTGGAGGCGGCACTGCCCGCCCCGTTCGTGCCGTCCTCCTACCGGATCGTGGACGCCCTGCCGCTGACGGCGAACGGCAAGTACGACCGGGCCGCCGCCGCGGCGGCCGGGACCCTGCGCGAGACGACCGTCGTACGGGCCCCGTACGCGGCGCCCGCCACCGCCACCGAGCGGCTGCTGGCCCGGGCGTGGGAGCGGGTGCTCGGGCTCGACCGGGTCGGCGTCCACGACCGCTTCCGCGACCTCGGCGGCGACTCGCTCGCCCTGATCCGGGTGCTGGCCGTCGCCGGGACGGCCGGACTCGTCGTCGATCCGGGCACCGCGCTGCGCCATCCGACCATCGCCGAGCTGGCCCGTGCCCTCGGCCCCACCACGGAAGAGGACTGATGTCCATGGAACGGCGACCCGTCCGCCACCTGATCTCCCTCGACGACCTCACCGACGCCGACCTGCGCCACCTGGTCGAGCGGGGGGCCCGGTTCTCCGCCGGCGGGGCCGGGTCCGAACGGCCGCTCGACGGGGCCGTGACCGGGATCTACTTCGCGAAGACGTCCACCCGCACCCGCACCGCCTTCTCCGCGGGGGCGCTGCGGCTCGGCTCCTCCCTGGTGACCTACGGTCCGGGCGACCTCCAGATCAACACCGGGGAGACCAGCGAGGACACCGGCCGGGTGCTCTCCCGGATGCTGGACGTGCTGGTCGCCCGGACGGCCGGGGACCCGGCGGAGATGCGCGCCTGGGCCGCGCAGTCGCGCATGGCCGTCGTCAACGCCATGAGCGCCGAAGAGCACCCCACGCAGGCGCTGACCGACCTGACGACGATGCTGCGGCACTTCGGGCGGGTGGAGGGCCTGCGGGTGCTCTACCTCGGCGAGGGCAACAACACGGCGGCGGCGCTGGCGCTGGCGCTGACCCGTTACCCGGGCGTGGAGTTCGAGCTGCGCACTCCCCCGGGGTACGGGCTGGCCGCCCCGATCGCGCGGAAGGCCGCCCGGCAGGCCGGGGCGGCGGGCGCGCGCTTCCGTGAGCTGCACACCATGGAGGACCCGGCCGCGGACTTCGACGTCGTGTACACCGCGCGCTGGCAGACGACCGGCACGACGAAGGCGGACCCGGACTGGCGCCGGGTGTTCGCGCCCTTCCAGGTGCGGGAGGAGCTGTGGGAGACCAGCCCGAAGGCGGTGTTCATGCACGACCTGCCGGCGCACCGGGGGGACGAGGTGACGGCGCAGGTCCTCGACGGGCCGCGGAGCATCGCCTTCGACCAGGCCGAGAACAAGATGCACAGTGCGATGGCGGTGCTGGAGTGGTGCCGCGGGGCGGGACCGGCGGACGGGGGCCCGGCCTGATCCGAGGAACGGCCCGGGACCCGGGGGTCACCCCCGGGTCCCGCCGTCCCCGGTCCGGTCCCGGGCCGACCCGCGGCTCAGTCCAGCACGCTCCCGCCGTCCCTGCGGTCGGCGCGGGAGCGGCGGTGGTCCACGACGGCGTAGACGCGGTGCAGCCAGCGGTCCGTGCCGTCGTAGCGGGGCGTGAAGGCCGTACGGCCGTGCACGGCCAGGCGGTTGTCGACGACGGCCAGGTCGCCGGCGGTCAGGGCGAAGCCGCGCGCGGTCGCCTCGAAGGCGGTGCGCAGCTCCTCCAGGGCGCGCTCGGCGGTGTCGTCGAGGGGGTGGGTGCTGTTGAAGTCGACCACCACGTCGTGGTCTTCGGACGCGCCGCGCAGGACCGGGTACGGGGACGGCGGCAGGTCCTGCGGACCGCCGAAGGACGGCGGCGCCTCGGTGACGAAGCGCTCCTGGGACAGCACCTCCAGCGCCTCCCGCGACAGCAGCGGCAGGGCGCGGCGGACGGAGGCGGTGCGCAGCCGGGCGTCGCCGGTCGGGTCGGTGCGCACGCAGAGCAGGCCCACGTAGTCGGGGCGGCTGCGGTGGAAGGCGTTCTCGGTGTGCATCTGGAGGAGGACCGAGCCGGCGTTGCTCTGCTGGCGTTCCCGGCCGGGCACCGGTACGACGTCCTGGACGAGGGCGCCGGACTTCTCGTTGCGGTAGGCGACGATCTCCCCGAGCTGGAGCATGACCATGGCCATCGCGCCGGTGGCGGTGGTCGCGGTGCGCTGTACGGAGCCGGGCAGGGTGGGTGTGGCGGGCAGCCGGTCGGGGACCGGGAGGTTGCGCACGAGGAGCACCGCGTCGGGTCCGGCGTCGTGCCGGAACTCGCGTACGGCGGCCTGGAGCCGCCGGGGGAGCCGGGCGGAGGCGGCTCGGGCGGCGGCGAGCCATTCCCTGCCGTCCACCACTCCGGAGGCGGCCAGGGCGAGTTCTCCGGCCGCGCGCGCGATTTCCTCGCGTTCGCCGTCGGTGATCACCACCGCCGATTCGGCCGGGGCGGGCAGATAACGTATGTCAGTCATTTTCGCTTGCCTTCTCACTGAAGCCGCGTGCGCGGACCTCCAGCGGCCGGCGCGGACTCCTTCGGGATTCGGTCCCGGTCCCGCGATTTCTGCGGATCTCCCCTTGCGGACCGCACGCACGGACGGGGGACCCAGCGAGGATATGCATCAAGGACGCCGGCATGACAGGACGTCCGGCGATTTCATGTACAGGCGGAGCCGGTCCCGGGGAATGCCCGGGGCCGGCTCCTTTTTTGTCCCGCCAGCGAGACACCGGACAACGCCCGCGCTTCCGGCGCGGACTGTTTTTGGGGCAGACTCACCGGGACCTGCTTCGGACGGTGTGCAGAGGCACGCTCCGAAGCTTCTGCATTCCCGTCGTGGCCGGCCGCCGGGTCGGACTTCCAGGAGCGACTATGTCGAGCAACTTCCAATGCCGTATCTGTGCCGCTCCGGTACAGAGTTTCTTCGACTTCGGGCGCCAGCCCCTGTCGGACGCGTTCCTCCCCGTGGACGCGGACCTCGACCAGGAGTTCTTCTTCCGGCTCGACGTCGGCATCTGCGAGTCCTGCACCATGGTGCAGCTGACGGAGGAGGTCCCCCGGGACCGGATGTTCCACGAGGCCTACCCGTACTACTCCTCGGGCTCCTCCTACATGCGGACCCACTTCGAGGACCTCGCCAAGCGCCTGCTGTCCACCGAGCTGACGGCCGAGGACCCGTTCGTCGTCGAGCTGGGCTGCAACGACGGCGTGATGCTCAAGGTGATCGCGGACGCCGGCGTCCGCCACCTGGGCGTGGAGCCGTCGGGCGGCGTCGCGGACGTGGCCGCGGGCAAGGGCGTCCGCGTCCGCAAGTCCTTCTTCGAGGAGTCCGCCGCTCAGGAGATCCTCGCCGAGGACGGCCAGGCGGACGTCATCTATGCCGCGAACACCCTGTGCCACATCCCGTACTCGGTCCTGCCGGGCGTGCGCGCGCTGCTCAAGCCCACCGGCGTCTTCGTCTTCGAGGACCCGTACCTCGGCGACATCGTCGAGCGGACCTCCTTCGACCAGATCTACGACGAGCACTTCTACTTCTTCACCGCGCGGTCGGTGCAGGAGATGGCCCGGCGCAGCGACCTGGAGCTGGTGGACGTCGAGCGCCTCTCGGTGCACGGCGGCGAGGTGCGCTACTTCCTGGCACCGGCCGGCCGGCGCACGCCGTCCGAGGCCGTGGCCGCGCTCATCGCCGAGGAGGAGCAGCGCCGGCTGTCCGACCCGGCGACGCTGCGCGCGTTCGGCGAGAAGGTCCTGAAGATCCGCGAGGACCTGCGCGCGCTGCTGGAGAAGCTGCGCGACGAGGGCAAGTCGGTCGTCGGCTACGGCGCGACCGCCAAGAGCGCCACGGTGACCAACCTCTGCGGCATCGGGCCCGACCTGGTCCCGTTCGTCGTCGACACCACCCCGGCCAAGCAGGGGCGGCTCAGTCCGGGGACGCACATTCCGGTGAAGCCGCCGACCGCCTTCTCCGAGTCCTATCCGGACTACGCGCTCCTCTTCGCGTGGAACCACGCCGAAGAGATCATGGCGAAGGAGCAGGAATTCCGGGACGCCGGCGGCAAGTGGATCCTCTATGTGCCCGACGTGCACATCGTGTGATCCGGGCTTTCCGATCGCCCTCCGACCCTGACGAAAGGGAGGATTCATGAAGGGAATTCTTCTCGCGGGCGGGAGCGGGACGCGTATGTACCCCTCGACGCTCGCGACTTCCAAACAGCTTCTGTCGGTCTACGACAAGCCCATGATCTACCACCCCCTTTCGGTGCTGATGCTGGCCGGAATCAGGGAGATCTTGGTGATCTCACAGCCGACCAGCATTCCCGCACTGCAATCCCTGCTGGGTGACGGTGCACACCTCGGACTCAGCATCACGTACGCGGAGCAGCCGGAACCGCGCGGTATCGCGGAGGCGCTCGTCATCGGTGCGGACCATATCGGCGACGAGTCGTTCGCCCTGATCCTCGGTGACAACATCTTCCACGGCGCCGGATTCCCGCGGCTGCTGCGCGAGGCCCAGGAGAATCTCGACGGGTGCACCGTGTTCGGATATCCGGTGTCGGATCCCGAGCGGTACGGCATCGCCGAGACGGATTCCGACGGGATCCTCGTGTCGCTGGAGGAGAAGCCGCTCAAGCCGCTGTCCGACAACGCGGTGACCGGACTGTACTTCTACTCCCCCGAGGCGGTGGAGATCGCCCGCGGGCTGAAGCCCTCGGCCCGCGGCGAGCTGGAGATCACGGACGTCAACCGGGCGTTCCTGAAGGACGGCCGGGCCCGCCTCATCCGGCTGGGGCGCGGGTTCACCTGGCTGGACGCGGGCACCCACGACTCGCTGCTGGCGGCCAGTCAGTACGTGCAGGTCATCGAGGCCCGGCAGGGCGTCAGGGTGGCGTGCATCGAGGAGATCGCCCTGCGCATGGGCTACATCGACGCGGAGGAGTGCCACCGCCTCGGCGTGCGGATGAAGAGCTCGCAGTACGGCCAGTACCTCATGCAGATAGCCGCGGTGGCCGCCTGACCGCGGCCCGGTTCACTGCCCCGCGTCCCGCCGGTGCGGCGGGACGCGGGCAGGACCTCAGTACAGGGGAGTTCGTGTGGAGTACCGGAAGCTGACCCCGGCGGGCCTGCTGTCCCCCGGAACGGGCGCGCCGGAGGTCGCCGAAGCCGCCTGGCAGGTGTGCTGGAACGAGGTGGCGGACGCCGCCGGCACGGTCCTCGGCGCGCTTCCGGACGCGCTGGAGTTCCACACCTCCGGGAGCACCGGCCCCAGCCGCTGCTGGCGGCGCACCCGCGAGGACGCCTGGCGGGAGGCCGGCATGCTCGCGGAGTTCGTCCGGCGGGACGCTCCGGAGGCGGTGGTCTCCTTCGCGCCGCCGGTCCACGTGTACGGCGCGCTGGCCACGCTGCTGCTGCCGGCCCGGCTGGGCGTGCCGGTCTGGTACCGGCCCGGCTACATCGGCGGGCTGCCGGAGACGGGCGTGCGCCGGGCCGTGGTCGTGGCGACGCCCTGGATCTTCTCCCTGCTGCTGCGGCACATGGACTGGGTCCGGTCCCTGGACCACGTCACCGTCCTGTACAGCAGCGCGATGCTGCCCTCCGACGCCGCGGTGTTCCTGCGCGAGGCCGGGCCCGGGCGGGCGGCGGTCGTGGAGCTGCTGGGCTCCACGGAGACCGGCGGCGTGGCCGTGCGCCGCTGGAGCGGGGGCGAGCCGCCGGCCTGGACCCTCTTCCCCGACGTCGAGTTCGCCGGGGAGACCGGGAGCGGAGACACCGGGAGCGGAGACACCGGGAGCGGGGACACCGGCAGCGGGGACACCGGCAGCGGGGACACCGGCAGCGGCGGCGACGCGGCCGGTACCGCGGTCCCGCTGGTGATCCGCAGTCCCCGCCTGGCCCACCTGCCCGGTGAGCCCGCGCCGCGGGAGTGGTCGACGGGCGACCTCGTCGAACCGGTGGACGCGCGCACCTTCCGGCTGCTGGGCCGCACCGGCCGGCTGGTCAAGATCAACGGGCAGCGGATCAACCTGGACGAGGCCGAGCACACCCTGCGGGCCCGCCTCGACTGCGCCGACCTGGCGCTCGTACCGGTCAACGACCCCATGATCGGCGAGCACGTCGACCTGTACCTGGTGCCCCGGGCCGGGGAACGCCCGGCCGGCGCCGAGCTCGCCGCGGTGCGCGCCGTCCTCGGCGCCCGCCCGCGCAAGACGCATGTGGTGCCCGCCCTCAGCCGGTCCGCGATGGGCAAGTTGCAGCACCTCACGACCTCACACTCACCGACAGGGATACCAACGTGACTCAGACCCCCATCGCGACCGACAGCGGCGACCTCGGCATGCCCGGTCTGGACGCCATCGTCGAGGCCGCCTCCTGGACCGCGAAGCTCGGCCCGCTCACCGACGCGGACGTGGCCCGGATGCACGAGAGCGGAGCCGTGGTCGACGGGTACCTCGCCGAGGGCAAGCCCGTGTACGGGCTGACGCAGGGCTTCGGTCCGCTGGTGACGCACTCGGCCAAGTCCGAGATGGAGCAGGGCAACTCGCTCATCTCGCACCTGGGCACGGCGCAGGGCCGGCCCGTCGACCCCGAAGCCTCGCGGCTGGTCTTCTGGCTGCGGCTGAACAGCATGCGCAAGGGCTTCTCCGCCGTCTCGCCCGAGTTCTGGCAGCAGCTGGCCGACCTGTGGAACGCGGGCTTCACCCCGGTGATCCCCCGCGACGGCACGGTCAGCGCGAGCGGTGACCTCCAGCCGCTGGCCCACGTCGCGCTGGCCTGTGCCGGCCACGGCGAGGCGTGGGTGCGCGACGAGCGGGGCGCCTGGACGGTGCGGCCGGCCGCCGAGGCGCTCGCCGGGCTGAACGCCCAGCCGCTGGTGTGGCCCGTCCGCGAGGCGCTCGCCTTCGTCAACGGGACCGGTGTCGGTCTGGCCGTGTCCATCCTCAACCAGCGTTCCGCGCTGCGGCTCGTGCGGGCCGTCGCGACCCTGACCGCGCGGCTGACGGTCCTCCTCGGGGGCAACTCCGAGCACTACGAGGAGGGCGTCGGCCTGGCGCGCGGCCAGGTCGGGCAGCTGGAGACGGCCCGCTGGATCCGTGCGGACCTGCCGCGGGAGCACCGGCGCGACGAGCGCCGGCCGCTCCAGGAGCCGTACAGCCTGCGCTGCGCGCCGCAGGTGCTCGGCGCCTCGCTGGACCAGCTGCGCGCGGCCGGAGAGTTCCTGCTCCGCGAGGCCAACGGCGTCACCGACAACCCGATCACCTTCGAGGGCCGGGTGCTGCACGCCGGCAACTTCCACGCCATGCCGGTGGGCTTCGCCTCGGAGCAGACCGGGCTGGCGATGCACATGGCCGCCTACCTGGCGGAGCGCCAGCTGGCCCTGGTGGTCAGCCCCACCACCAACGGCGACCTGCCCATCATGCTCACGCCCCGCGCCGGCCGCGGCGCCGGACTGGCCGGTGTGCAGATCAGCGCCACCTCCTTCATCTCCCGGATCCGGCAGCTGGTCACCCCGGCCTCGCTGACGACGCTGCCCACCAACGGCTGGAACCAGGACCACGTGCCCATGGCGCTGAACAGCGCGAACGGCGTCGGCGAGGCCCTGGAGCTGGGCTGGCTCGCCGTCGGCTCGCTCGCCCTGGGCGCCGCCCAGCTGGCGGTGATGACCGGACGTGAGGACACCACCGGGGTGTGGGCCGAACTGGCCGCGATCTCCCCGGCCCTGGAGGCCGACCGTCCGATGGCCGGCGAGGTCCGCGCGGCTGCCGCCCTGCTGCGCGACCACGCGGAGACCCTCCTGCGCGACGCCGCCTGAGGACGCCGGGGGGCGCGCCCCCGCCCCGCCCCCGCACCGGCCCCGCACCGGCCCCGTCCCCCGGCGGGGCCGGTGCGGCCGGGCGCGCCCCCACGGCAGTACCCGGCTCCGTTCCGCCGCACATCCCGCACCTGAGACTGGAGACCACCCGATGACCCGCTGGGGGATCACCCTCCCACTGACCGGCGTGCCCCTGCCGGCGCACCGCGAGCTCGTCGAGCGCCTCCCCGACCTCGGCTACACCGACGTGTGGACGGCCGAGACCTCCGGCAGCGACGCCTTCACCCCGCTGGTGCTGGCCTCGCAGTGGTCCTCGCGGCTGCGCCTGGGCACCGCCGTGGCCCCGGTGTTCACCCGGGGTCCCGCCCTGCTCGCCATGACCGCCTCCGCCCTCGCCGACTGCGCGCCCGGGCGGTTCGCCCTCGGCATCGGGGCGTCCTCGCCGGGCGTGGTGCGGGACTGGAACGGGCTGGAGCACACCCAGCCCTACGGCCGGACCCGCGACACCCTGCGGTTCCTGCGCTCGGCGTTCACGGGGCGGCAGGTCACCGCGCGGTACCCGACCTTCTCGGTGCGCGGGTTCCGGCTGGACCGGCCCCCGGCCACTCCCCCGCCGGTGCTGCTGGCCGCGCTGCGCCCCGGCATGCTGCGGCTCGCCGCCGCCGAGGCGGACGGGGCGATCACCAACTGGCTGGCACCGCACGACGTCCCGAAGGTCCGGGCCGAGGTCGGCGAGGGGACCGAGCTCGTCGCCCCGGTGTTCGTGTGCGTCACGGAGGACGCCCGCGAGGCCCGCCGGCTGGGCCGGATGATGATCAGCAGCTATCTCACCGTCCCCGCCTACCGGGCGTTCCAGGACTGGCTCGGGCGGACGGAGCCGCTCGCCGCGATGCACCGGGCCTGGGACGCCGGCGAGCGGTGGCGCGCCGTGATGGCCGTACCGGACGAGGCCGTGGACGAGCTGATCGTGCACGGCAGCGCCGAGGAGTGCCGGGCCCGGATCCGCGCGTACGCGGAGCACGGGCTGGACACCCCCGTCATCGCGCTGCTGCCTTCGGAGGGGGGCGATCCCGTCGCGCAGGTCGAGGCGCTCGCCCCCGGGCTGGACTGACGGCGTGCTCCCCCTGATCGTTCCGTCCTACGTCCAGGCGGCCGAGTCCTACGGTGACGGGCCGTCGGAGCTGCTGTTCCCCGAGGAGCTGGCGCTGGCGGCCGGGATGGGCGCCCACCGGCGCCGCGAGTTCGCGACCGTGCGGCACTGTGCCCGGCGCGCGGGCCTGCGGATCGGCGTCCCGCCCGGTCCGCTGCTCACCGGTCCGATGGGCGCGCCCCGGTGGCCGCACGGTGTCGTCGGCAGCATGACGCACTGCCACGGGTACCGGGCCGCGGCGCTGGCCCGCACCGGTGACGCGCGTGCCATCGGCATCGACGCCGAACCGCACCGGGCGCTGCCCGACGGGATGCTGGACCGGATCGCGCTGCCGGAGGAGCGCGCGCAGCAGCAGGGGCTGCGCGACCTGGACGGCGGGGTGTGCTGGGACCGGCTGCTGTTCTGCGCCAAGGAAGCCGTGTACAAGGTGTGGTCCCCGCTGACCATGGTCTGGCTGGGCTTCCACGAGGCTTCGGTGAGCATCGCGGAGGCGACCGCCGCACCGGCTCCCGGGACGACGGCCGGCCGGTTCCGCGTACGCCTCCTGAAGACCCCGCCGGACAGTGCGGCAGGCCGGGTGCCGCCGGTCCTGGACGGGCGGTGGATCGCCTCCGGGCGGCTGGTGGTCACCGCGATCGTGGTGCCGGCCGTCGTCCCCGCCCTCGCCGCCGGTGGCGTGCACGGGGACCGCCGCCGCATCTGAATCCTTCGCCGACCCTTCCCACCCTTCACCCCCATCGGCCCGTGCCGGTGCTGACGACAAGGTGCGCATCCTCCATGACGACCCGGATTCTGGTGACCGGGGGAGCCGGATTCATCGGCTCCCACTACGTCCGCACGCTGCTCGGCCCGCAGGGGCCCGGCGACGTGACGGTGACCGTCCTCGACAAGCTCACCTACGCCGGCTGTCCCGCCAACCTCGACGCCGTGCGCGCGCATCCGCGCTTCGAGTTCGTGCACGGCGACGTCTGTGACAAGAAGCTCGTGCGGGACCTCATGGCGGAGCACGACCAGGTGGTGCACTTCGCCGCGGAGTCCCACGTCGACCGTTCCATCGACGGCGGGGACGAGTTCTTCCGCACGAACGTCCTGGGCACCCACACCCTGCTGTCGGCCGCGCACCTGACGGGCGTCGAGCACTTCGTGCAGATCTCCACCGACGAGGTGTACGGCTCCATCGAGGAGGGCTCCTGGCCCGAGTCCCATCCGCTGCGGCCCAGTTCGCCGTACTCGGCGAGCAAGGCGGGCGGGGACCTGGTGGCGCTCTCGTACCACCGCACCCACGGCCTGGACGTGCGGCTCACCCGCTGCTCGAACAACTACGGGCACCACCACTTCCCCGAAAAGGTCATCCCGCTGTTCATCACACAGCTCCTCGACGGCGGCACCGTCCCGCTGTACGGGGACGGCGGCAACGTCCGGGACTGGCTGCACATCGACGACCACGTCCAGGGCATCGAGCTCGTCCGGACCCGGGGACGCGCCGGGGAGACGTACAACATCGGCGGCGGCACCGAGCTGTCGAACCGGGAGCTCACCGAGATGCTGCTGGAGGCCACCGGCAGGTCGTGGGACGAGGCCGTGGAGCACGTCACGGACCGCAAGGGGCACGACCGGCGCTACTCCGTGGACTGCACCAAGATCCGCGAGGAGCTGGGCTACGCCCCCCGCGTGCCGTTCGCCCGGGGTCTCGCCGACACCGTGCAGTGGTACCGCGACAACCGCGACTGGTGGGAGCCGTTGAAGGAACGGGCGGTCCTGTGACGGCACCCGACGCACGGCCCTGGCTGGTGACCGGAGCGGGCGGCATGCTCGCCCGGGACCTCCTCGGCCGGCTGGCGGACGCCGGGATCGGGGCCGTCGCCGCCGACCGGTCCGCGCTGGACGTCGCCGGTGCGGACTCGGTGCGCGCGGCGTTCGACGCGCACCGTCCCGCCCTGGTGATGAACTGTGCGGCCCGGACCGCGGTGGACGCCGCCGAGGAGGACGAGGCGGGGGCGTTCGCGGTCAACGGGACCGGGCCGCGCCTGCTGGCCGGGGCCTGCCGGGCCGCGGGGATCCCGCTCCTGCACGTCTCGACGGACTACGTCTTCGACGGCGCGGGCCGCGACCCGTACCCGGAGGACGCGGCGACCGCACCGCTCAACGCGTACGGGCGCTCCAAGCTGGCCGGCGAGCGGGCGGTCCTGGAACTGCTGCCGGACAGCGGCTACGTGGTACGGACCGCCTGGCTGTACGGCGCGGGCGGGAGCAGCTTCGTCCGCACGGTGATCGGGCTGGAGCGGGAGCGTCCGACGCTGGAGGTGGTCGAGGACCAGTGGGGCCAGCCGACCTGGACGGGCGACCTGGCCCGGCAGCTGGTGGAGCTGGGCCTGCGGGCGCTGGCCGGCACCGCCCCGGCGGGCGTGTACCACGGCAGCAGCGGCGGCCGGACGACGTGGTTCGGCTTCTGCCGGGAGATCTTCCGGCAGATCGGCGCCGATCCGGACCGGGTCCGTCCCACCACCGGCGACCGGTACGCGCGCCCGGCGCCCCGGCCGGCCTGGAGCGTGCTCGGCCACCGGCGCTGGCGGGCGGCGGGCATGGCGCCGATCCGGCACTGGCGGACGGCGCTGGCCGAGGCGCTGCCCGCGATGGGCCACGGCCCGGCAGTACCCCCCGTGACGACGGGCGCGCCGGCCGAACGCGGCGCGCCCGAGAAAGCCGAGATCGCATGCGACCCCTGCGCATAGAAGGTGCCTGGATCCACGAGCCCGAGGTGTTCTCCGACGACCGCGGCAGCTTCCACGAGTGGTTCAGGGGCGACGAGTTCCGCGCGGCCACCGGGCAGGGACTTCCGCTCGCCCAGGCCAACGTGTCCGTGTCCCGGCGCGGCGCCCTGCGCGGCATCCACTTCGCGGAGGTCCCCCCGGGGCAGGCGAAGTACATCACCTGCGTTCGCGGGGCCGTCCTGGACGTGGTCGTCGACGTGCGCAGGGGTTCGCCGACGTTCGGGCAGTGGGAGATGGCCCGGCTGGACGACACCAGCCGCCGGGCGCTGTACCTCTCGGCGGGGCTGGGGCACGGATTCCTCTCGCTCACCGACGACGCGACCGTGGTCTACCTGTGTTCCGAGGGCTACGCGCCGCACCGCGAGCACGGCATCCACCCGCTGGACCCCGGCCTGGCCATCGACTGGCCCGCCGACGTGGTGCCGGTGCTGTCGCCGAAGGACGCGGCGGCGCCCTCGCTGGCCGAGGCGGGCCGGCGCGGTCTGCTGCCCGTGCACCGACCGCGGTCCCGCCCGGCGGGACGGCGGCCCGCGCACGTGGCCATGTTCAGCGTGGCCGCCCACGGGCACGTCAACCCGAGCCTGGAGGTGATCCGCGAACTCGTCGCGCGCGGCCACCGCGTGACCTACGCCGTCCCGGAGTCCTTCGCCGACGTGGTCGCCGCCACGGGTGCCGAGCCGCGCACCTTCACCACCACCCTGCCCGCGCCCGACGCCCGGCAGGCGTGGGAGGGCGGACTCGTCGACCACCTGCGGCTGTTCATGACGGACGCCGGCCGGGCCCTGCCCCAGCTGCGCCGGCTGTACGAGGACGACCGGCCCGACCTGGTCCTGTACGACCCGATGGCGTACGCGGCGCCCGTGCTGGCGGGCCGCTGGGGGGTACCGGCCGTCCAGCTGTCCCCGCACGCCGTCGCCTGGGAGGGCTACGAGGAGGACCTGGCGGCGGGCCGGGTGGGTCCGGCCCACACCTGGCTCGCCAACGACGGGGTGTCCATCGGTCCGGGACGCGTCGCCCGCCGCCCCGAACGCTGCATCGCGCTGGTCTCGGAGCTCCTCCAGCCGCACGCGGACCGGGTCGACCGTTCCGTGTACGCGTTCACCGGCCCCAGCCGGGGCGGCGGCGGCCGGCCGGAGGGCTGGACGCGCCCGGAGCACGCCGAGAAGGTCGCCCTGGTCTCCCTCGGCACCCTGTTCACCCGGGCCGGGGACTTCTACCGGGTGTGCGCCGAGGCCTTCGCGGACATGCCGGGATGGCACGTCGTCCTGCAGATCGGCGCCGGCACCGACCCGGCCGTGCTCGGTGAGCTGCCACCCCACGTCGAAGTGCGGAGCTGGGTCCCGCAGGCGGCGGTGCTGGCCCGGGCGGACGTCTTCGTCACGCACGCGGGCGCGGGCAGCGCGCACGAGGGGCTCCTCCACGAGGTGCCGATGGTGGCGGTGCCGCGGGCCGTGGACCAGTTCGGCAACGCCGAGATGCTGGAGTCGCTGGGCGTCGCCCGGCGGCTGTCCGCGGACGGGCTCACCCCGGAGGTGCTGCGCGAGACGGTCCTCGGTCTCCTCGCCGACCCGGCGCTGCCGGGCCGGTTCGCCGGGATCCGCCGCCGGCTCGCTTCGGAGGGCGGTGCCCCCCGCGCCGCCGACCTGGTCGAGGCCGCGCTCGGCGACGCCCGCACCGCCGCGGGCTGATCCCGCGGGCACCGCCGGCCCCGGCCCGGACAGCCGTCCGGGCCGGGGCCGGCGTTCCTCGTTCCCCAGGGCCTTTTCCGGGCTTTTCCGGGCGTCCCGGGCGGCATCGGAGGGGGGCCGTGGATATAGTCGACCTTGAGTTCGAGGAGGCCGGCCGGGAGACCACCGGCGGCCCGCCCGACCCGCACCGGTGCTCCGGCACCGGTCCGCACCGCCGCCCGGGAGCCGCGCGCCCGCGTCGCACCGCGCAGTCCGCCGATTCGGCACCCGGGCCCTTCGAGCATGGGGGATGAGAAGGACCGTGTTTTTCCGTGTATTAGGAACGTTTACCGTCGAGACGTCCGCGGGGACACCGCGGACCCCGCAGGCGCTGAAGCTCCGGACGCTCCTGGCGCTGCTGTGCCTGAACGACGGGCACCCGCTGTCCGCACCGCAGCTCATCGAGGCCCTCTGGTCGGGGGCTCCGCCGCGCACCGCGTCCACCGCGCTCCAGGTGTACGTGTCCCGGCTCCGCAAGCACCTGGCGGAATCCGGCCTCGACGCGTCCGCGCTGGTGACCCGCCCGCCCGGGTACCTGCTGAAGACCGCCCCGCACTCCCTGGACCTGCACGGCTTCGAGGCCCTGCACCGGGAGGCCGCCGACCTGCGCGGCGCCGGCCGGCTGGAGGAGGCCTCCCTGGCGCTGTCCCGGGCGCTGGACCTGTGGGCCGGTCCCGCCCTGGCGGACCTGCGCACGGTTCCGGCCCTGCACGGTCTGGGCCGCCGGCTGGACGAGAAGCGGTCGGCCGCCCTGGAGGAACGGGCCGAGACGGAACTGCTCCTGGGCCGGCACAAGCAGCTGACCGGCGAGCTGTACGGGCTGATCGACGAGCAGCCGATGCGGGAGACCCTCCACGAGCTGCTGATGCTCGCGCTCTACCGCAGCGGCCGGCCCGCCGAGGCCCTCATGATCTACAACCGGATCCGGCGCGTCCTGGTCGACGAGCTCGGCATCGAACCGGGTCCCCGGCTGCGGCGGTTGCAGGAGTCGGTCCTGTCGCGGGACATCAGCCTCGAAGCACGGGTCCCGGCCCACCTGGCCTGCTGAACGGAGCTCCGTTCCGGCCGGGGCGGCTCACCGGCGCTTCGGCCGGCCGAGGGTGACGAAGGCCTCCGCCTGCATCACCGCGAGACCGATCCGGGGCAGGTCGCGGTGGTGCGGGAAGACCAGGAACCGCGGTACCCACTCCGGCTGGAACTTGGCGTTGAACTTGTACAGCGACTCGATCTGGAACCACCGCGAGAGCCATACGAGCAGCCACCGCCAGGCCCGCAGCACCGGACCCGCGCCGAGCCGCTCGCCCCGGGCGAGGGCCGCCCGGAACATCGCGAAGTTGAGCGAGACCCGGCGTATGCCGAGTGCGGGCGCCGCCTGCAGGACGGCCACGATCAGCAGCTCGTTGAGGCCCGGATCCGCGGCCCGGTCCCGGCGCATCAGCTCCAGCGATATCCCCTCGGGGCCCCACGGCACGAAGTGCAGCACGGCCCTGAGGTCGTCGGCGTCCCCGGCCCCGCCGGCCGCGGGGTCCGGCGCCTGGTGCGCCGTGACCACCACGCAGCCGGTGTCGTCCGGGTCGCCGAAGCGGCCGAGGGCGGTGGAGAAGCCCCGCTCGATGTCGGTGCCGCGCCAGCGGGCCGCGGCGTCCGCGATCCGCGCGCGCTCCGCCTCGTCGAGGTCGCTGACCCGGCGGACCTTGCAGGAGTAGCCGTTGCGCTCCACCCGCTTGACCATCTGCCGGACGTTGCGCATGGCCCGCCCGCCGAGCGAGAACCGGTCGGTGTGCACGACGGCCTCGTCTCCCAGTTCCAGGGCGTCCAGGCCCGCTTCGCGGATCCACACCTCGCCACCGGTCTCACCGCACCCGACCACGGCGGGCACCCAGGCGTGCTTCGCGGCCTCCTCCATGAACGCCTTGATCGCGCCGGGCCAGGCCTCGACGTCGCCGATGGGGTCGCCCGAGGCGAGCATCACCCCGGACTCGACGCGGTAGGCGATGGCGGCCTTGCCGGTCGGCGAGAACAGCACGCTCTTGTCGCGCCGCAGGGCGAAGTACCCGAGCGAGTCCCGCGCGCCGTGGCGCTCCAGCAGCTCGCGCACCCGCTCCTCGTCGCCCGGGTGGAGCTCGGCCCACGGCTTCTCGGGCCTCAGGAACAGGTACGAGGTGGTCAGCAGGGTGATCAGGCCGAGCGCGCCGAGCGAGTAGCCGACCAGGTCACCGACCCGCTCGGAGGTGTAGCGCACCGGCCCCTCGAAGCCGACGAGACCGTACACGGTGTGCCGCAGCCGCTCCTGCGGGGAGGGGGAGCCGGCCTCGGAGCCCGGGTGCACACTGGTGATCAGCAGCCCCAGGAGGAGGGAGACGCCCCCCACCCCGACGAGGTTCAGCAGCGCCCGCCAGCGGGTGCGCGGGTCGGATCGGGCGTAGAACTCCCCGCGGTAGCGCAGCATCACCAGGAACAGTGCGAAGGACAGCACCCCCGCGGCCGTGGTGTGCCAGCGCAGCAGGTGCAGCAGTCCGCCGACCGGGAGCAGCACCACCACCGCCCGCCAGGCGCGCCGCTTGCGGCGGCGCAGCGCGTGGGCCAGCAGGACGAGCAGGACCCCGACCATCAGCGAGCCGACCGCTGCCGCCGTGGTGGTGGCGCCGGGCAGGTGACCGGCCAGCAGGCGCATCCGGTTGTGGCGGAAGCCGGGGAAGACTGCCGCCGCGAGGTCGATCAGTCCGATCAGCAGGCAGGCGTACGCGGCGAGGGTGGGGACGCGCGGCCTGGGCGCGGGGGTCGTCGCACGGTCTCGGAGGGTGCGCGGAGCCGGACTGCGGCTCGTGGCCGGGTCCGGTCGCGGGGGTGCTGAAATGCTCATGGGGAGCAAATCTAAAGCCGGTCCGGGGCAATGCGGTCATGTTGCGGGAGGAAATCCGGATGGGTTAAGGGGCGGTTTAGCGGGATGAAATGTCAGCGCCGCGCATGCAGGCGTTTAGACCGTCCAACTACCTTATGCCACACGACATTTGGGCAGGTCGACGGGGCTTCGGAACAGCTCCGCCGTTTTCTGTCAGGCGCGCGATTCGAGGAGTGTGGAAGAAGTGTCAGGGTCCGGATCCGGCGGCATGGTCCTTCCCGTGTCGACGGCCCAGCGCGAGATGTGGCTGGCCGATCAGGTCGATCCGGCCGCACCGCAGCAGCGCATCGGCGAGTACCTCGAACTGCGGGGGGCCATCGACCGGGAGGCCTTCGAGGCGGCGGTGCGGCGGACCGCCGCGGAGGCCGTGGCGATGAACGCCCGCTTCGACGAGGAGGACGGCGAACCCCGGCAGCGGGTGGAGCCCTTCTCCGACTGGGAGTTCCCGGTCGTCGACGTCAGCGGCGAACCGGACCCGGAGGCCGCCGCGCTGGCGTGGATGCGGGCGGACCTGGCCCGCCGCATGGACCTCGCCCGGGGCCCGCTCTTCTCGTACGCGCTGCTCGTCCTCGGCCCCGACCTCTGCCACTGGTACGTGAGCACCCACCACGCCGTCGGGGACGGGCACACGGGCGGGCTGCTGGCCCAGCGGGTCTCCGAGCTCTACACGGCCATGACCGCGGGCCTCCCCCTGCCCGCCTGCGGGTTCGGGACCGTCGGGGACATGCTGGCGGACGACGCGGCGTACCGGAGCTCCGAGCGGGCCGCGGCCGACCGGGCGTACTGGACGGAGCGGTTCGCCGACCGGCCGGAGGTCGCCACCCTCTCCTCCGGACCGGTCTCCGGGCCTTCCGGCAGGCCGTCCGTCAGCCATACCGGCGGCCTCTCCGCGGCGGAGTCCGCGGAGCTCAAGGCCGCCGCCCGGGCCCTGCGCACCCACTGGTCCGTCCTGGTGATCGCGGCGGCGGCCGCCCAGGTCCACCGGCTCACCGGCGAGGAGGACGTCGTCCTCAGCCTGCCGATGGCCGCCCGCACCAGCGCCGCGGCGCGCACCACGCCGGGCATGTACTCCAACGTCCTGCCGCTGCGCGTGACGGTCCGCCCCGGGTCCACGGTGCGCGGGCTGGTCCGCGAGGTCGCCGGCGCGTTCCGGGAGATGATCCGCCACCAGCGGCACCGCGGCGAGCACATCGGGCGCGACCTCGGGCTGCCGGACCCGGGGCGCTACCGGACCGGCCCCATGGTCAACGTCATGTCGTTCGACTACGACGTGCGGTTCGCGGGGCGGCCCGCCGTCGCCCACCACCTGACGCAGGGAACCGTCGAGGACCTGTCCTTCACGGTCTTCGACCGCGCGGACGGCCGGGGCCTGCGCATCGACCTCGTCGCCGACCCCGGCCGCTACGGCCCGGCCGAACTGGCCGGGCACCACGCCCGGTTCCTGCGCCTGCTGCGCGCGTTCGCGGGCGGCCGGGACACGGAGGTCGGCTCCGTCGAGCTGCTCACCGACGGCGAGCGGGTACGGCTGCTCACCGAGCTCGGCGGCCCCGGGCTCAAGTACGCGGAGACCGACCTGCCCGAGCTGTTCGCCCGGCAGGCGGCCCTGACCCCGCACCTGCCGGCCGTCGTCTCCGGGGAGGCCACGCTCACCTACCGGGAGCTGGACACCGCCTCGAACCGACTGGCCCGGCTCCTCATCGCCCGGGGCGTGGGGCCCGAGCGGATCACCGCGCTCGCCCTGCCCCGCTCGGCCGGACTCGCCGTCGCGGTCCTCGCCGTCCTCAAGGCGGGCGGCTGCTACCTCCCCGTGGACCCGGAGTACCCGCCGGAGCGGCTGTCGTTCATGCTGGCCGACACCGCGCCCGCCGTCGTGCTCACCACCCGGGAGACCTCCCGCCTGCTGCCGCCCGTCGAGGCCCCGCTGCTGCTGCTCGACGGGGACGGCACCCCGGACGCACTGGCGGCGCTGCCCGGCACGGAGATCGGCGAGGGGGAGCGGGCGCACCGGCTCGACCCGGACCATCCCGTGTACGTCATCTACACCTCGGGCACCACCGGCCGGCCCAAGGGCGTGCTGATGCCGGCCCGGGCCGTGGTCAACCTCCTGCTGTGGCACGACGCGGCCTTCCCCTCCGCCGCCGGCACGAGGACCGCCCAGTTCACCGCGCTCAGCTTCGACGTGTCCGTGCAGGAGATCCTGTCCGCGCTGCTGTTCGGCAAGACTCTGGTCGTGCCCTCCGACGAGGTCCGGCGGGATCCCGGGCGGCTCGCGGCCTGGCTGGACGAGGAGCGGGTGAACGAGCTGTTCGCGCCCAACCTCGTCCTGGAGGCCCTGGCCGAGGCCGCCCTCGACCAGGGGCGGACCGTCCCGTCGCTGCGGGTCCTGGCCCAGGGCGGCGAGGCCCTCACCCCGAGCCGCACGGTGCGCCGGTTCGTCGGCGCCCGCCCCGGGCGCCGGCTGCACAACCACTACGGCCCGAGCGAGACCCATCTGGTCACCGCCCACACCCTGGCGGCGGACCCGGACGGCTGGCCGGCGGCGGCACCGATCGGCCGGCCGGTCCCCAACATCAGGGCGTACGTCCTGGACGCGGGGCTGCGGCTGGTCCCGGAAGGCGTGCGCGGGGAGCTGTACCTCGCCGGGGACGGGCTCGCCCGCGGCTACCTGAACCGCCCCGGGCTGACCGCCGGCCGGTTCCTGCCCGACCCGCACGGGGAGCCGGGGAGCCGCATGTACCGCACCGGGGACGTGGTCCGCTGGCTGCCCGACGGGAACCTGGAGTACCACGGCCGGTCCGACGACCAGGTCAAGGTCCGCGGCTTCCGGATCGAACCCGGCGAGATCAAGGCGGTGCTGACCGCCTGCCCGGGCGTCGTGCACGCCGAGGTGGTGGCCCGCGAGGTCCGGGACGGCGACCGGCAGCTCGTCGCGTACGTGGTCCCGCAGACCCCCGGGTGCGACACGGCCGCGGTGCGCGCGTTCGTGAGGGAGCGGCTGCCCGCCCACATGGTGCCCTCGGCCGTCGTCGAGCTCGCGGAGCTCCCGCTCACCCCGAACGGGAAGCTGGACCGCCGGGCGCTGCCCGAGCCCCGGCCGGCCGCCCCGGCGGCCCGCGAGCCGGCCTCCGGGCACGAGCAGGTCCTGTGCGCCCTCTTCGCCGAGGTGCTGGGGCTGCCCTCGGCCGGCGTCGACGACGGCTTCTTCGACCTCGGGGGGCACTCCCTGCTCGCCGCCCGGCTCGTCGCGCGGATCCGGCGGGCGCTGGACGTGCCGCTGGAGCTGCACGCCCTGTTCGCCCACCCCAGCCCGGCCGCGCTCGCCCGGCACCTCGCCGGCCCCTCCTCCGGTGCCGCGCCCGGGCCCTTGGTCCCGCTGCGCGCGGAGGGCTCCCGGCCCCCGCTGTTCTGCGTCCACCCGGCCGCGGGCACGGCCTGGCCGTACGCGGCGCTGCTCCCGCACCTCGGCGCCGACCAGCCCGTGTACGCGCTCCGGGCACGCGGGTCCGGGGAGGGGCCGGGCCTCCCGGCGACCGTCGAGGAGATGGCCGCCGACTACGCGGCGCAGATCCTCGCGGTCCGTCCCGAGGGCCCGTACCGGATCCTCGGCTGGTCCTTCGGCGGGCTGGTGGCCCACGCCGTGGCCGCCCTCCTGGAGCGCGGGGGCGCGGAGGTCGACCTGCTCGTGCTGGTGGACTCGTATCCCGTGGACGACCGGCTCCGGGCCGGGCTGCCGGCGTTCAGCGAGGAGGAGTTCGGGCGCGCCCTCGGCCAGTCCGCCGGGGACGGCCCCCCGCCGTGGGACGACCGCGACCGGGCGGCGCTGCGCGAGGCGTACCGCAACAACCTGGGCCTGATGGCCGGGTTCCGGCCCGCCCGGTTCGGCGGCGGCCTGCTGTTCTTCAGGGCGGCCCTGAGCGACCCCGGCGACCCGTACGAACCGGGCCGCACCACGGCGGCCGCCTGGGCGGACCACATCGGCGGCACGGTCGAGTCCCACGACGTGCCCGCCACCCACCACCGCATGATGCGGCCGGCCGCCCTGGCCGGGATCGGGCCGGTCCTCGCCGCCCGGCTGCGCTCCGCCGACGAGGGGCAGGCCTGACATGACCGGATCCCTCGCCGTCGTCAGCGGCGGCACCCGGGGCATCGGCCTCGCCCTCAGCCTGCGCCTGGCCCGGCTGGGCCACCGGGTGGCCGCCCTCTACCGCGGCGACGAACGGGCCGCGCGGGAGGCGGCCGCGCTCGGCGACGGCCGGATCGAGGTCCACCGGGTGGACCTGACCAGCCCGGACCGGGTGCGGGAGGCGTGCGCGCTGCTGCTCGCCGAGCACGGTGCTCCCGAGGTGCTCGTGAACAACGCCGGGGTCAACCGCGACCGGCCGTTCCTGGAACTCACCGACGAGGACTGGGACCGGGTCCTGGCGACCAACCTGTCCGGGCCCTTCCACCTGACCCGCGCCCTCGCCCCGGCCATGCTGGCGGCCGGCCGCGGCACCGTCGTCAACATCGGCGCGACCACCGGCATCCGGCCCCGGGCCAACGGGGTCAACTACTGCGCCAGCAAGGCGGGCCTGCTGCACTTCACCCGCTGCCTGGCCCTCGAACTCGCCCCGCACGTCCGGGTCCACTCGCTCGTCCCCGGTTTCACCGACACCCCGGAGGTGGTCGAGCGGTACGGCCTGGCGGACCCCGGCAGGCGGGCCGAGGTCCTCGGCCGGATCCCGCTGGGCTCCCTGGGCACCGCCGAAGACATCGCCGACGCGCTGGAGTTCCTCGTCGGCCGGTCCGGCCGCTACATCACCGGACAGCAACTCATCGTCGACGGCGGCAACTTCATGGGCTGACCGCCCGGCCCGCCGCCGTCCCCCGCACACGCTCCCCACTCGACGCCACACGAAAGAACACCATGCGCCTCACCGAAGAACAGATCACCCGTTACCACGAGGACGGCTTCCTGCTCGTGGAGTCCGCGCTGGACGAGCGGGAGGTCGAGCGGCTGCGGGCCGCGTTCCTGCGCGACTGCGAGGTCCCCGGCCCCCAGGTGATCCGGGAGGAGTCGGGCGACCGGGTCCGCGCGGTCTACGCCTCGCACCACCGGCAGCCCGAGTACGCCGGCCTGGTCCGGGACCCGCGGGTCCTCGGGCCGGTGCGCCGGCTCCTCACGGACGACGTGTACGTCTACCAGTTCAAGATCAACGCCAAGCCCGCCTTCGGCGGGGAGAAGTGGTCCTGGCACCAGGACTACGCCGCCTGGCGCATCGCGGACCGGCTGCCCGCCCCCTCGCAGGTCAACGTCGCCGTCTTCCTCGACACCGTCGACGAGTTCAACGGGCCCGTGATCTTCCTTCCCGGGTCCCACCGTTCCGGCCTGGTGCGCGACGGCCGCGCGGCCGAGGCCAGGTCCGCGCAGCACCTGGACCCCGACGACATCGCACTGGCCCCGGAGCAGCTCTCCGCCCTGGTCGCCGAGCGCGGGATGGTCAGCCCCAAGGGCCCGGCGGGCTCCCTCGTCTTCTTCTCCCCCGAGATCGTGCACGGCTCCGCGCCGAACATGTCGCCCTTCCCGCGCCGCCTGCTCATCACCACGTACAACGACACCTCGAACCTGCCCCGGTGGGCCGGGGAGCCGCGCCCCGACTACGTGGTGTGCCGGGACACCGAGCCCCTGCGGGTCCTCGACGTCCCCTTCCTCCAGGCCCTCGAAGGGGCGAACGCGTGACGCGCGGGAAGGCCGTCGTCCTGGAGGAGTTCGGCCGGCCGCTCGCGCTGCGGGAGTACGAGGTCCCGCCCGCCCCGGCCGGCGGGATGATCGTCGCCCCCAGCCACGGCGGCATCTGCGGCACCGACCTCCACCTCCGGCAGGGGCACCTGCCGATCCCCACCCCGCTCGTCCTCGGCCACGAGGGCCTGGGCACCGTCCACGAGCTCGGTCCGGGCGCCCCGGCCCACGACGCCACGGGGGCCCCGCTGCGCGTCGGCGACACCGTGATGTGGGCCTCCTCGATCGCCTGCGGCTCCTGCGTGCCGTGCCGGCTGCACCGCGAGCCGACCCTGTGCGAGGACCGCCGTACGTACGGGGTGAACCGCTCGACCGGCTCCGGCCCCGAGCTCTCGGGCGCCTGGGCCGAGTACATCGTGCTCCAGCCGGGCACGACCGTCGTCAGGATCGGCGAGGGCGTCGACCCGCTCGACGCCATGGCCCTCGCCTGTGCCGGCCCGACGGTGGTGCACGCCCTGCACGAGCGGCGGCCGGTGCGCCTCGGCGAGACGGTCGTGGTCCAGGGCAGCGGCCCGGTGGGTCTCGCGGCGGCGGCCTTCGCCCGGCTGTCCGGGGCCGCGAAGGTCGTCCTCGTGGGCGGTCCCGGGAACCGGCTGGCCCTCGCGGCCGCCGCCGGCATCGGCGACGTGCACCTGGACGTCACCGGGCGGGGCGGCCCGGAGGCCGTCCTGGAACGGGTCCTCGCGGAGACCGGGGGCCTCGGCGCCGACCTGGTCATCGAGTGCGCGGGCGTTCCCGCGGCCGTCGCACAGGGCCTCACCCTCGCCCGCAGGGGCGGCTCCTACCTGGTCATCGGCCAGTACACGGACGCGGGCGACACCCTGCTCAACCCGCACCAGATCGTGTACCGGCAGCTCGACGTGGTCGGCTCCTGGGCGTTCACGGGCGCGCACCTCGTCGAGTACGTCCGCCTGCTGCCCGCCCTCACGGCCCGCTTCGACCTGGGCAGCCTGGTGTCCTCCTACCCGCTGCACGAGCACGGGGCCGCGCTGGCGGCGGTGGCGGACGGTTCGGTGATGAAGGCCGTCTTCGTGAACACCCCGTAGCACCGCGCGCCGCGCCGGACGGGGCAGGGCCGGACACGGGGAGCCGCCGGGCCCGGTCCGGCGGCTCCTCCCGCCGGTTCAGGCCGCCGCCTCGGCCGCTGCGCGGGTGCGGACGGTGCGGCGCAGCTCGCCGCGTACGGGCTTGCCGACGGGGGTGCGCGGGACCGCGTCGATCGCCTCGACGCGGCGGATCCGCTCGTAGGGTGCCAGGCGGGTGTTGGCGCGGGCGGCGATCTCCTCCAGGACGGCGGGACCGGCGGCGGCGCCGTCGCGGAGCACGATGCCGGCCCAGGTGACGGAGCCGTGCACGGCGTCGGGCCAGCCGACGACCGCGCACTCGGCGACCCGCGGGTCGGAGCCGAGGATCCGCTCGACCGCGCTGGGCGAGACGAGTTCGCCGTCGTGCAGGAACACGTCGCCGAGCCGGTCGATGAGGAACAGCTCCCCGCCGGGGCCGATCCGGCCGACGTCCCCGGTGGAGAACCAGCCGTCCGGGTCGGCGGGCGGTCCGCTCTCGTCGAGGTAGCCGGCCATCAGCTGGGGTCCGCGCACCTGCACCTCGCCGGTCTCGCCGGGGCCCAGCGGCACCCCGGTCCCGGGGTGCACGATGCGGCATCCGGTACCGGGCACGGGCGTGCCCACGGAGCCGGGCACCGGCCGGTCCGGGCTCTGCGAGTGGGTGAGCGGGGAGAGTTCGGCGAGGCCGTAGCCCTGGAGGACGGGTACGCCGAGCCGCTCGCCCAGGATCCGGGCGGCGTCCGGGGACAGGGCGCTGCCGCCGGACAGCACGGCGCGCAGCCGGGGGCCGGCGGGGACGCCGGGTAGGGCGTCGGGCCCGCACAGGCGCTCGTCGGCGGCGAGCCGGTGCAGGCGGGCGGGCAGCCCGTAGTAGTGGGTGGCTCCGGTGCTCTCGGCGAGCGCGAGGGAGGCCAGCGGCTCCGGATCGGGGCACAGCACCTGGCAGGCGCCCGCGTACACGGCCGAGTTGAGGTGCATCGGCAGGTAGAGCGGCAGGTGGTTGAGGGTGACGGAGCCGGCGTCGAGCCGGTGCGCGGCGGCGGTCTGCGCGGCGTTGGCGACGAGGTTGCGGTGGGTCAGCCGGACCCCTTTGGGGCGGGCGGTGGTGCCGGTCGTGAACTGCACGCAGACCTCCGCGCCGGGGTCGAAGGCGGCGGGCTCGCCGGGGGCGGCGCGGCGGGTGGCGGCGGCGACGGCGTCGAGGACGAGGTCCAGGGGGACGGTGTCGCCGGGGACCGCTTCGTTGCCGTCGCCGGCTCCGGCGCCGGTGACGAGGACCAGCGACAGGCAGGGCGGCCGGCCGTCGGCGTCGGCGAGCAGTCCGGCGGTGGCGCGGGGCACGAAGGCGAGTTCGGCTCCGGCCGATGCCAGCACCTTGGCGAGGCGGGTCGGGGAGACGAGGGGGTTGAGCAGGACGACGGTGTTGCCGCTGCGGACGGTGCCGTAGTAGGCGGCGGCGAAGTCGGCGTCGAGGGTGCCCGCGACACCGACGCGGGCTCCGCGCCGGCCGACGGAGCACTCCAGGAAGGCGGCGATGCGGTCGGCCCGGGCGTCGAGCTCGCCGAAGGTCAGCGTCCGTGCGCCCACCCGGATGGCGGGGGCGTCGGGGGCGCGTTCGGCGGCCCGGCGAAGCAGTCCGTCGAGGGACAGGTGCGGGAGGTGCGGCGGATCCGGTTGGGCGAGGGCCGGCACGGCTCTGCTCCCCTCTGCGCTGGGCGCTCCCGGTGACAGGGCCCTACCAAGGTCCGTGCCGGCGCTGGAAGGTCCTTCAAGAACCGCTCGAACCCCGCTGGGAAGCGCCGGCGAGGGCCCTCGCGAGGGCCCGGTCGGACCCTGCGACCAGCACCGGCGGGGGGCTCCAGCCGTACGCGGCCACCCGCCGGGCGGCCTCGTGCGCGAGGGTCCGCGCGCCCGGGTAGCCGCCGACGGCGACGGGTTCCCCGGCGGCCAGGGCGGGGGCCAGCGCGGCCAGGACGGCGTCCGGGTCGGGGGCGCAGGTCAGCAGGGCCCGCGTCCCCCGGTGGCGTTCCGCGAGCCGGTCGTAGCAGTCCTCGGCGGCGCCGGGCGGCCGGATCAGGCAGACCGGCCCGGCTCCGGCCGCGGCGGCCGGGCGCAGCTCCCGGACGGCCGGGGCCGGGTCCGGTGCGACCCGGGGCGACGGCGCCCCGTGGAGCGGCACGAGCGCCTCGGCGACGGTGGTGTCGGGCCCGGCCTCCAGCGGCAGCCGCCGCAGCAGGAGGGCGGTCTGCCAGAGCAGTTCGGCGGCGTCCCCGTCCGTGATCCGGGTCCGGTCGTGCACGGCGGTCAGGGTGAGCCCGCCGTCGTGGTCGTGCCGGGCCGTGACGGCGACCGGCATGCCGGTGAGGGCGCCGGCGACCTCGGCCGGATCGGCCCCCGGCGGCGGCGCGTTGCGCCCCGCGCCCTCCGGCGGGAGGAACGCCAGCACCGATTCCGTGCGCGGGCTGCCGGGGGCCCAGCCGCGGATCTGGCCCGGGGAGACCCATTCGTACGCGGCGAGGTCGACGGCCCGGCCGGCCAGTTCGCCCAGCAGCACGGCCACCGTCGCCCCGGGGTGCACGTCCACCGCCACCGGCAGGGCGTTCCCGAGGGGTCCGGGCAGCTGTCCGGCACCCTCCAGCGGGATCATCCGCCCGGAGACGGCCGCCGAGAACGCCACCGGCACGGCGCCGGGTGCGCCGTCGGAGCCGGCGCGGTAGAGCAGCAGTGCCCACGCGGCGTGCAGGGCGGTGCTCTCGGCCGCGCCGAGCAGCGCGGCCCAGGCGCGCAGCCGGCCGGCTTCCGCGGGGGTGAGGCGCTGGCTGGTGCGGCCGTGCCCGCTCTGGTGGGTGGGGCCCCGGTCCAGGGCGGGCAGGGTGGTGCTGCCGGCGGGCGGGGCGGCCCAGGTCCAGAACTCGCGGGCCGGGGCGGGGTCCTGGGCGCCGACCCAGCGCAGGTGGTCGCGCAGGTCGGGCCGGCGTTCGCCGCCGCGGGGCGGGCCGTCGGCGGCGTAGGCGCGGTGGAAGGAGCCCAGCAGCCGGCGGACGCCGACCGGGTCCAGCAGCGCGCGGTGGTAGGTGAGCAGCACCCGTGTGCCGTCGTCCGGGCCGCCGAGCAGGGCGATGCGCAGCGGGCCGGGCCGGGTCAGGTCGAACTCGCGCATCCGTTCGGTGGCGAGCAGCGCCTCCCAGGCCCGCGGAGCGGTGCCGCCGGGGCCGTGGTGGGTGATCAGCGGGGCGGCGTACGCGTGGACGGCGAAGCGGGGTGGGGCTCCCGCGGCCGGCTCGGCGAGGCCGGTGCGCAGGACGGCCTCCTGGCCGGTGACGGTCTGCCAGGCGCGGGCGAACCGCTCGGTGTCGAGGGGGCCGTGCCAGTGCCAGTGCAGCTGCTCGGTGTGGAGGCCTCGGCCGGGGTGGGCGAGGCCGTCGAGGAGGACGTCGACCTGGAGGGGTGTGGCGGGGTGGATCCACGGCCGGGGGACGGCTGTGGCGCGTGTGGCGCGTATGGCGCGTGCTGTGGAGGGCGGCGGACGGTCGCCGGGGGTGGCGTTCACCGCTGCGGGATCAGGGTGCGTACGGCCGTCTCCGCGTGCCGCCGGGCCAGGTGCAGGACGCGGCTGCTCGCGCCGCCGAGGGTGCGGCGTACGTGGTCGCGGGCCTGGGCGAGGTCGGCGCCGGGGCCGAGCACGGGCTCGATGTCCTCTTCGCGGAGCAGGACCTGGTGGGTGGCGACGGCGGTGACCCCGGTCTCGTCGGGGTTGACGGCCCATTCGCCGGTGTGCGCGGCCAGGAGGCGGGGGGTGCGGGTCTCCTTGAAGACGATCCGGCCGGCGTGCGGGAAGCAGACGCGGACGGATGCGCTGGTCTCGGTGACGCCGTCGGCGCCGAGGGTGTCCGTGTCGAGCAGCTGGACGCCCTGCCGGTCCTCCGCCACGTCGGCCCGGGTGATCTCGGGCAGGTGGGCGGGCCAGTCGCCGGCCCGGTACAGGAAGTCGTAGACGAGCTCGGACGGGCCGTGGACGCGTACCGATTCCTCGACGGTCAGCAGGAGGCCGTCGAGCTTCGCCCAGAGTTCGGCGGTCCGCTTCAGCTCGTCGAGTTCGGCCCGGCTGTTGGTGTCGGTGGCCCGGGTGAGCCATTCGGTGTCGGCCGGGTCGTCGTCGCGGACCTGGAACCGGTGCAGGAGGTTCAGCCTGGAGCGGGCGGGGCCCAGTTCCTCGACGGTCCAGCGGCCGCCCATGGAGGTCGCCGGGGGTGCCGGGACCTCCTGGTGGAAGTCGATGGTCCGCCGCCGGGGGTCCAGGGAGCGCCGGGAGACCCAGGAGGTGACCGTCCCGTTGGCGGTGGCCCACATGCCGAAGCGGTCCCGGGTCCCGTCGAAGTCCAGCCGCTCGACGTGGACGCTGGGCGGGACGAACAGCGGCCACTGGGTGGTGTCCGCGATCAGCGCGTAGACCACGCCCGCGGGCGCGGCGACGTCCACCGAATACGACGTGTGCTGCACACGCTCAACTGACATCGGATCACACCTCTCTCAACCTCGCTTCCGACCTTGGCGGGCGTCGGCGGAGGAGCGCTCGAAGGGTCCTGGACCCCGGCTGCACCGGCCGTCCACGGCCCCTCGTGCGGGGCGGCCCGGCTCAGACGGCGGCTTCGGCCGCCGCCCGCAGGCGCAGGACGCGGCGCAGCGAGCGGCGCTCCGGCTTGCCGGCGGGGGTGCGCGGGACGGTGTCCAGGACCTCCACGCGGCGGATCCGCTCGTGCGGGGCGAGCTGTTCGTTGGCCGTCTCGACGATCGAGTCGAGCACGTCGAGGAGTCCGGGCGCGGCCGGGTCGGCGAGGACGATGCCGAGCCAGGTGAGGGCGCCGTGGACGGGGTCCGGCCAGCCGACGACGACGCAGTCCTCGACGCGGGTGTCGGCGGCGAGGACGGCTTCGACGGCGGTGGGCGAGACGAGTTCGCTGTCGTAGGAGAAGACGTCGTCGAGGCGGTCGGCGAGGAACAGCTGCCCGTCGGGGCCGGTGCGGCCGGCGTCACCGGTGGAGAACCAGCCGTCGGCGTCGGCCGGGGGGCCGTTCTCGCCGAGGTAGCCGGCCATCAGCTGGGGTCCGCGGATCTGTACCTGGCCGGTCTCGCCGGGGCCGAGCGGCACCCCGGTCTCCGGGTGCACGACGCGGCATTCGGTGCCGGGGACGGGTGCGCCGACGGTGCCGATGCCGGTGCGGCCGTCGGGCCGCTGGGAGTGGGTGAGGGGGGAGAGCTCGACCAGTCCGTAGCCCTGGAGCACGGGTACGCCGAGCCGTTCGGCCAGCAGCCGGGCGTCGGCGGGGGCGAGGGCGCTGCCGCCGGAGAGGACCACGGTGAGCCGGCCGGGCCGGCCGGGGACGGGGTGCGGCAGGCCCTCGCCGCGGGGGCCTTCGGCGAAGCGGACGTCGGCGGCGAGCTGGTGCAGGCGGGCCGGGAGCGTGTAGAGGTGGGTGGCTCCGGTGCGGTCGGCCAGTTCGAGGGCGGCGGTGGGGCGGGGGCAGGGGCACAGCACCTGGCAGGCGCCGGCGTACACGGCCGAGTTGAGGTGCATCGGGTAGTAGACCGGCAGGTTGTTCAGGGTCACCGCGCCGGCGTCGAGGTGGTGGGCGGCGGCGGTCTGCGCGGCGTTGGCGACGAGGTTGCGGTGGGTCAGCCGGACGCCCTTGGGGCGGCCCGTGGTGCCGGTGGTGAACTGGACGCAGGCTTCCGTGTCCGGGTCGAAGGCCTCGGCGGCGCGGGGTGCGGGCCGCGGGGCGGAGTCCAGGGCGACGCACAGCGGGACGGCGTCGGCGGGCACGATCCCGTCGGGGGCGTCGGTGACGACGACGGCGCGCAGCAGGGGCAGCCGGTCGGCGGCCTTGACGAGGGGTTCGGCGGTGCCGGTGGGGACGAAGGCGATCTCGACGCGGGCGTCCTCGCACATGTGGCGCAGTCCGGCGGCCCGGACCAGCGGGTTGAGGAGGACGGCGGTGTTGCCGCTGCGCAGGATGCCGTACCAGGCGGCGGGGAACTCCTCGTCGAGGGTGTTGGTGATGCCGACGCGGGCTCCGCGCCGGCCGAGGGTGTGCTCCAGGTACGCGGCGTAGCGGTCGGCGCGGGCGTCGAGTTCGGCGAAGGTGCGCATGCCGTGGGGGGTGCGGACGGCGCAGGCGGCGGGGTCGCGCAGCGCGGCCCGGCGCAGCAGTCCGTCGAGGGGCCCTTCCGGGTATCTGAAGTTCGGCACGGCGCTGTCCTCCTGATCGCGGGCTGATCCCGGCGTACCACGGTCCTCATGCCCGGTTGAGGCCGCTTGGAAGGTCGCTGGAACCGGGCGCGCCGACGGCCGCCGCCGGGCGGGCGCGCGCGTACGCGTGCCCGTGCCGGCGGCGGCCGTCGGTGTGGCGGGAGGGGGTGCGGGGTCCGTGCCGGGGCGGGTCAGCGGCCCCGGAGCACCATGGCCGCGTTGAAGCCGCCGCGGCCGCGGGCCAGGACGAGGGCGGTGCGCAGCCGTTCGGGCCTGCGGACCTCGGTGACCAGGTCGATCGGGCAGTCCTCGGCGGGCGGGCCGGCGTGGACGGTCGGCGGGATCACCCCGTCCCGGAGGGAGAGCAGGGCGGCGGCCAGGTCGAGGGAGGAGCCGCCGGAGGCGAGCCGGCCGGTCATGGTCTTGGGGGCGGTGACGGGGACGGCGTGCTCCCCGAAGAGGTCTGCGATGGCGCGGGCCTCGTCGCGGTCGGCGTCGCGGCGTCCGGCGGCGTCGGCGAAGACCACGTCGACGTCGGCGGGGGTGAGTCCGGCGTCGCGCAGGGCGAGCGCGGCGGCGGCGCCGAGGCGGGGGGCGCCGCCGGAGCCGGGCGGCGGGTCGAAGGTGGCGGCGTACCCGGCGACGGTGCCGTAGGGGTCGGCGCCGCGTTCCCGGGCGGCGTCGGCGTCCTCCAGGACGAGCAGGGCGCCGCCCTCGCCGACCACGTGTCCGTCGGCGTCGGCGGAGAAGGGCCGGTAGGCGCGGGCGGGGTCCTGCGCGGTGCTCAGCTCGCCGGTGGCCAGGTGGGCGGCCCAGCCCCAGGGGCAGAGCGAGGAGTCCATGCCGCCGGTGACGACCAGCCGGATGCCCTTGCGGATCTGGCGGCGTGCCTGGGCGACGGCGTCGAGTCCGCCGGCCTGCTCGCTGACGATGACGCTGTTGGGGCCGCGCATGCCGTTCTTGATGGAGATCTGGCCGCTGTTGACGGCGTAGAACCAGGCGAAGGACTGGTAGGCGCTGACGTACTGGCCGCCCTTGCTCCACAGGGCCTCCAGTTCGCGCTGGCCGAACTCGTAGCCTCCGGCGGAGTTGGCGGTGATCACTCCGGCGGCGAAGTCCGGCAGCCGTGCCGGGTCCACGTCGGCGTCGGCGAGGGCCTCGTCGGCGGCGGTGAGGGCGAGCCGGGTGACCTGGTCGGTCTGCGGGAGGAGCCGGCCGGGCAGGTGCTCGGCGGGGTCGAAGCCGGGGACCTCGCCGGCGAGCTTGGCCGGGTACTGCGCGGCGTCGAAGCGGGTGAGGGGGCGGATGCCGGTCTCGCCGCGCAGGACGGCGGCCCACCAGGCCTCGGTGCCCAGGCCGTTCGGGGCGGCGACGCCGATGCCGGTGACGACGGGTGCGGCGGGGGCGGGGGCGGGGGCGGGGGCGGGGGTCGTTGCGGTGGCGGCGCTCATGCGGCATCTCCCGGACGCGGGCGGGTCAGGATCATGGCGCTCTGGAAGCCGCCGAAGCCGCTGCCGACGCTGAGCACGGTGTCGGTGCGGTGCTCGCGGGCGGTCAGCGGGATGTAGTCCAGGTCGCAGGTCGGGTCGGGGGTGTGCAGGTTCGCGGTCGGCGGGACCGTGTTGTGCTCGATGGCGAGGGCGCTGGCGGCGACCTCCAGGGAGCCGATGGCGCCGAGGGAGTGTCCGATCATCGACTTGATGGAGCTGACGGGGACCTCGTAGGCGTGCTGTCCGAGGCTGCGCTTGAAGGCGGCCGTCTCGTGCCGGTCGTTCTGCTTGGTGCCGGAGCCGTGGGCGTTGACGTAGTCGACGGCGGTGGCGGGCAGGCGGGCCTCGTCGAGGGCGACGGTGATGGCCTCGGCCATCTCGCGGCCCTCGGCCTTCAGGCCGGTCATGTGGTAGGCGTTGCCGCGGCTGGCGAAGCCGGCGATCTCGGCGTAGACGTGGGCGCCGCGCCGGCGGGCGCTCTCCAGCTCCTCCAGGACGAGGACGGCGGAGCCCTCGCCGAGGACGAAGCCGTTGCGGGAGGCGTCGAAGGGCCGGGAGGCGGTCCCGGGGTCGTCGTTGCGCGGCGAGGTGGCCTTGATGGCGTCGAAGCAGGCCACGGTGATGGGGGAGATGGGGGCCTCGGTGGCGCCGGTGACCATCACGTCGGCGCTGCCCTCGCGGATCAGCTCGACGGCGTGGCCGATGGAGTCGAGTCCGGAGGTGCAGCCGGTGGACACCAGGGAGACGGGTCCCTGGGCACCGACCCGCCAGGCCACTTCGGCCGCCAGCGAGCTGGGGACGAAGTAGTCGAACAGGTGGGGGACGGCGAGGGTGTGGTCGACCTCCCAGGTGGAGCCGCCCCGGCTGACCGCGTCGTACTCGACGTCCAGGCCGGTGGTGCAGCCCACCGCGCTGCCGAGGGTGACGCCCGTGCGCGTCGGGTCGAGGGCCGCCGGGTCGAGGCCGCTGTCGCGGACCGCTTCGTCGGTGCTGACCAGCGCGAACTGGGCGGCCCGGTCGAGGCGTGCGACGTCCTCGGGGGTGAATCCGTGGGCGAGCGGGTCGAAGTCCACCTCGGCGGCGATCCGGGAGCGGAAGCCCGAGGCGTCGAAGAGGCTGATGGCGCGGGTCGCCGTGCGGCCGGAGGTGAGCCGGGCCCAGTACGCCTTGGTGCCCACTCCCCCGGGTGCGACCACGCCGATCCCGGTGATGACGACGCGTCGGTTCATGGGGTGTCCTTCACGGTGAGTCCTTCTTCTGAGCCGGCTTCGGCGAGCCGTGTCCGCACGGCCCTGCGCAGGGAGCCGATGACGGCGGCCACGTCCTCGTCGCTGAGGCCGGGGTGCAGGGGCAGGCGTACGGTGCGGTCGACGGCCCAGTCGCAGGCGGGCAGCCGGGGCGGCGGCTGCTCCCCGCTGGTGTCCTGGGGCCCGAACCGGTGCAGGGGGGCGTAGTGGGAGGTGGTGTCGATCTCCTCGGCGAGGAGGTCGCCGACGACCTTGTCCTTGATGGCGGGGTCTAGCTGCACCCAGTAGAGGCAGTGGGTGGTCTCCTGGCCCTCGGGCAGCGGCGGGGGCGTCAGCAGTCCCTCGGTGCCGGCCAGCTCCCGGTCGTAGCGTTCGGCGATGCGGGTGCGCCGTTCCACCATCTCGGGGAGGCGGCGCAGCTGTACCTGGCCGATGGCGGCGGTCAGGTCGTTGCCGACGATGCCGCGGCCGTACTCGGGCGGGGGCGTCCGGCCGGCCGCGGAGTCCACGGCGGCGCGGCCGAAGCTGGTGGCCCGGACCAGGCCGCGCTGGGCGAGGAGCCGGGTGCGCGCGGCCCGCTGGGGGTCCTTGGCGTACACCATGCCGCCGTCGCCGGTGACGATGACCCGGCCCGGGTCGAAGCTCCAGACGGCCAGGTCGCCGAAGGTGCCGGCGGGTACGCCGCCGACGCTGGAGGCGACGGAGCAGGCGCCGTCCTCGATCAGGAGGACGCCCAGTTCGCGGCAGCGGGCGGCGATGCGGACGACGTCTCCGGTGCGGCCGCCGTAGTGGAGGAGGAGGACCGCCCGGGTGCGCGCGGTGAGGACGGCCTCGATGTCCTCCAGGGACGGGTTGAGCGAGCGGCGGTCGACGTCGCAGAAGACCGGGCGGCCGCCGCGTCCGGCCACGGCCTCGGCGGTGGCGGGCAGGACGATGGAGGGCAGGACGACCTCGTCGCCCTCCCGGAGGTCGAGGGTCTCGACGGCCAGGTGGAGGGCGGTGGTGCCGGAGCTGGTGAAGACGACGTGGTCGGCGGGGATCCCCAGGTGTGCGGCGAAGGCCTCCTCGAAGGCCCTGGTGCGCCGCCCGTTGCCGAGCCGGCGGTCGTGGAACACCCCGGCGACCGCGTCGAGTTCCTCCGCCCCGACCTGGGGTTGAAACAGGTTGATCATGGTCGCCTCTCGCGTACGGGTGTCCGTCCGAGCTTGTGAAGAGCCGCTCGACGGCCTCTGGAGCCCCGGTGGTCCCTTCCGCCGGGGTGCGGCCCAGGGCGTTTCGAGCCCCGCTCCATCGGGGTGCCGGATGCTCCGCCTGCGTCGACATCCGAGATTCACCGAGGAGTTCACATGCCGGAGCAGGACCAGGGCCAGGCCAAGCGCGTTGCCGTCGTCACGGGCGCGACCAGCGGCATCGGCCTGGAGGTGGCCCGTACGCTGGCCGCTTCGGGGCACCGGGTGTTCATCGGTGCCCGGGACGCGGACAACGTGGCCCGGACCGTGAAGGAGCTGACCGCCGAGGGCCTGGAGGTCGACGGCGCGAGCGTGGACGTCCGCAGCGGTGAGGGCGTACGGGCCTGGATCGAGGCGGCCGTGGAGCGGTTCGGCACCATCGACGTGGTGGTCAACAACGCCGGCCGGTCGGGCGGCGGGATCACCGCGGACATCACCGACGAGCTGTGGAACGACGTCATCGAGACCAACCTCAACAGCGTCTTCCGCGTCACCCGCGAGGCCCTGAACGCGGGCGGTCTGCGGGCCAAGAACCGCGGCCGGATCATCAACATCGCCTCCACCGCCGGGAAGCAGGGCGTGGTCCTGGGCGCCCCGTACTCGGCGTCCAAGCACGGCGTGGTGGGCTTCACGAAGGCGCTGGGCAACGAGCTGGCGCCGACGGGGATCACGGTCAACGCCGTCTGCCCCGGCTACGTCGAGACGCCGATGGCCGAGCGCGTGCGCCAGGGCTACGCCGCCGCCTACGAGACCACCGAGGAGGCCGTCCTGGAGAAGTTCCAGGCCAAGATCCCCCTCGGCCGGTACTCCACGCCGCAGGAGGTCGCCGGTCTGGTGGGCTACCTGGCCTCCGACACGGCCGCCTCGATCACCTCGCAGGCCCTCAACGTCTGCGGCGGCCTCGGCAACTTCTAGCCGGTGTCCGGCGCCGGCCGCACCGTCTCAGGTGCGGGCCGGCGCCGGCTCCCCGCGGCGGGCCGTGCCGAGCAGGCCCGCCTGGAGCTGCTTGAGCTCGGCGGAGGGCTCCAGGCCCAGCTCGTCGGCGAGCAGCCCGCGCACCTTCTGGTAGGCCTGGAGGGCTTCCGCGCGGCGGCCGGCGGCTCCGAGGGCGGCGATGAGCCGGCTGTGGAACCACTCGTGGAGCGGGTAGTCGTTGATGAGCTTGCGCAGTTCGGGGATGGACTCGCGGTGCCGGCCGAGGCGCTCCTGGGCCTCGATGCGGGTCTCGAAGGCCCGGACGCGCAGCTCCTCCAGGTGGACGACGTGGCCGGCGAGGACGTCGCCGGCGGGGAAGTTCGACAGGGCGGGCCCGCGCCAGAGGTCGAGTGCCTGGCGGACGGTGCGCAGCGCCCTGGCCGGTTCGTCCTCGGCGAGTTCGTGGCGGGCCCGGGTGACGAGGCGTTCGAAGATCCGGACGTCGACGTCGGAGTCGTCGACCTGGATGGCGTAGCCGGCCGGGCTGGTGACGATCAGGCAGCGGTCGGCGGGGACCAGCCGCTCCTGGGTGAGCATCCGGCGGGCGTGGTAGACGTACGTCTGGAGCGTGGTGACGGCGCTGCGCGGCGGGTTCTCGCCCCACAGCTCCCGGATGAGGGCCTCGGCCGTGACGATCTCGCCGGGGCGGGTGAGGAGCAGCGCGAGGGTCTGGCAGACCTTGGGGGTTCCGGGCTGGTAGGTCCTGCCGTCGTCGGTGACGATCTCGAAGGGGCCGATGAGATTGAAGCGCATGGAAGAGGACTCCTCATCAGCGGGGCGGCTGGTGTCCGAAACTACGAAAAGTCTCTTGTGCGCTGAATATGCCCGTCAACGGGAGACATGTCAGAACACGGTCAAGCCGCGTCAGGTTTGAGCCACCCGGGACCGGATCCGCTCCCGGCCGCCGGATGGAGTCCAGCGGCTCCACCCGGCTCGGGGGCGGCCGTCGGCGTCAGGCCCTGTTCTCGGCGTAGGCCTTGGCGTGGCCGAGGGTGGCGCGGCTGTTGTTGCTCACCGCGGTGCGCACGTACTCCCTGGCGTCCTCGACGGTCGCCTGCTCGCCGAGGATCCCGGCGATGTTCGCCGTGTTGAGGGTGATGGTGTGCTGCGAGGACGCGGCCACGCCCTCTTCGTTCTCCGTGAAGGTCCAGTAGCCGGTGTGCAGGGTCATCAGCCCGGGCAGGGTGGTCTGCTTGTAGGCGATCTTCCGGTGGGGGAAGGTGACCCGGTAGGACTTGGTGGTGTGCAGCGAGCCGTCCTTGGCCCGGGTGTCCATCTCCAGCTCCTGCAGCCCCGGCGTGTCCTCCGCCAGCCGGACCGCCGCCACGTGCGGAAGGCGCTCCTCCCAGCGGTCGGCCTCGTTGACGAAGTCGTAGACGTCCTTCGCGGACCCGTTGATCTGCACGGTGTCCTCGAAGGAGAACGTCAGGTCCTCCGCCGCGTGCGCCAGCTCGACGTTCGTCTTCAGCGCGGCCAGCTCGGACTTCGAGTTGCGGTCCACGGCCTCGTCGATCCACGCCAGGCTGTCGGCGTCGTCGTCCACGGCCCGGTAGTCGTGCAGCAGGCGCACGCGGGACCCGCCCCCGCCGAGGGGCTCGATGATCCAGGTTCCGCCCATGGCGGCGACCGGCGGTGCCGGGACCTCCTGGCGGAAGGTGATCCGCAGGGCCCCGGGGTCCAGGGTGCGGCGGGAGGTCCAGTTCTTGGCCTCGCCGTTGGCCGTCGCCCAGATGCGGATGCGCTCCTCGTCGGGCCCGGTCGGGGTGTGGTCGACGTAGATCGTCGGGGGGAAGATCCGCGGCCAGTTCGTGACCTCGGCGATCAGGCGGTAGACGGCGGCGGCCGGAGCAGAGATCGTGATCTCGTGCTCGACCTCGCGCAGGCCGGGCTGCGACATGCTCGTGGCTCCTTGGGAGTGGGAACGGTTCGGTCGCCGGAGAACCGGCCTCCGGGGACAGCACACCGGATCTTGATGACAAGGTTCTTCGGCCGCGGGCGGCCGTTCAATGCCGCCGGCTTCAGAAGTGGGTCAGGTTCCACAAGCCCCGGTCCGGCGCCTCGCGAGGCCGCCAAGAAGAGGTCAAACGCCGGTGAACGGGCCTCGTCGGGGCCGGAGGACACCGACGGCCTCAACCACGTCATCACCGTTAACGGCGTTAACGCCGTTAACGGTGATGGACCGTTGACGGACCGCTCGGTTCAACGGACGGCCCCCACCGGCACGCCCCGGCGGGCCTCGGCGCCGCGCCATTCGACGGACCTGCGAGGTGGGGCGGCGGAGCGGGCGGCGTCCTCGATCAGGACGATGCCGAGCGCGCGGCAGCGTTCGGCGATGCGCTCCATGTCGCCCGGGTAGCCCCCGTACTGGAGGGCCACGACGGCCCTGGTCCGCTCGGTTACGGCGGGCTCGATGCCCTCCCAGGTGGAGCTGAGCGTGCCCGGGTCCACGTCGCAGAAGACCGGCCGGCCGCCGTGCGCCCGGACGGGATCGGCCGCGGCGAGGAAGCTCGGGGCCGGCAGGACGACCTCGTCGCCCTCCTGCAGGCCGAGCGCTCCGGCGGCGAGGAACATGCCCGAGGCGGCCGGGTCGGCGAAGACGGCGCGCTCGGGGGCGGCTCCGCGGTGTCCCACGAAGGCCGCCCCGAAGGATTTCGCCCGGGGCTGGAACAGGTTGATCATGTGCTGCCTCTCGCGTCGGGGTGTCATCGAGAGCTTGCTGACTTCCGCTCGACGTCCGGTCAAGTCCTGCTGGCGCCGACGTCAACTCGGCTTGTGCCCAGGGCGGACGTGGGTTCCGATGTCGATATTCGGGTTGAGAACGGCCAGGACCACGGGGGGGGGGATCTCGTGACGGAACAGGGAGTCGCGCCGCCCCGCCTGGACGAGATCGCGGACGGCGTGTTCGCGTACGTCCAGCCCGACGGGGGCTGGTGCCTGAACAACGCCGGGTACATCGCCTCGGCCGACCGGCCCGTGCTGATCGACACCGCCGCGACGCACGACCGCGCCCTGGCCCTGAAGCGGGCCGTCGCCGAGGTCGGCCCGGCGCCCCGGTTCGTCGTCAACACCCACTCGCACGGCGACCACACCTTCGGCAACTCCCTGTTCACGGACCGGGCCGTCGTCGTCGCCCACGAGGCCACGGGCGTCGAGATGGAGACCGTGGGACTGCACCTGACGACGCTCTGGCCCGAGGTGTGCTGGGGCGACCTGTCGGTGGAGCTCCCCGGGCTGACCTTCCGCGACGGGCTGCGCCTGCAGACCGGCGCGGCACAGGTCGACCTGATCGCGCTCGGCCCCGCCCACACGGCCGTCGACACGGTCGTCTGGCTGCCCGGGCAGCGCGTGCTGTTCGCCGGAGACCTGCTGATGTCGGGGGCCACCCCGTTCTGCCTGATGGGGTCGATCTCCGGCTCCCTCGAAGCGGTCGCGGCGATGCGGGCCCTCGGGCCGCGGACCATCGTGGCCGGGCACGGCCCGGTCGCGGGGCCGGAACTGCTCGACACCGCCGAGCGCTACTTCCGGTGGCTCCAGGACCTGGCCCGTGACACCGCGGCCGCCGGGCTGTCGCCGCTGGAGGCCGCGCGCGAGACCGACCTCGGCGAATGGGCGGCGCTGCTCGACTCCGAGCGACTGGTGCCCAACCTCCACCGGGCGTACGCCGAGCTCCGCGGCGCGCGGCCCGGAGCGGCCCTGGACATCGGGGAGATGTTCTCCGACATGGTCGCCTTCCACGGCCGGGTCCCGGCCTGCCACGCCTGAGCGGCGCCCCGCGCACGGCGCCCCGCGCACGGCGGTCCGGGCAGCCGCTGATCCGCCGCCGAACGCAAGACGAAGGAGAGCCGGCGATGAGCAGGCGCGTAGTGATCACCGGCATCGGCGTGCGGGCGCCGGGCGGCAACGGCCGGAAGGAGTTCTGGGGCCTGCTCACCGCGGGGCGGACCGCCACCAGGAAGATCTCGTTCTTCGACGCCTCGGGGTTCCGGTCCCGGGTCGCCGGCGAGGCCGACTTCGACGCCGAGGCCGAGGGGCTGACCCCCCGCGAGATCCGCCGCATGGACCGCTCCACCCAGTTCGCGGTGGCCGCCACCCGCGAAGCCGTCGCCGACAGCGGCCTCGACTTCGGCGGCGTCGACCCCCACCGCGTCGGCGTCAGCCTCGGCAGCGCCGTGGCCGCCGCCACCAGCCTTGAGAACGAGTACCTCGTCATGTCGGACGGCGGCCGCCGGTGGACCGCAGACCCCGGATACCTGTCCCCCCACATGTTCGACTACCTCACCCCCGGCGCCATGCCGGCCGAGGTCGCCTGGGCGGCGGGCGCCGAGGGCCCCGTGACGATGGTCTCCGACGGCTGCACCTCCGGACTCGACTCCGTCGGCCACGCCACCCGGCTGATCCGCGAGGGCAGCGCCGACGTCATGATCACCGGCGCGTCCGACACCCCGATCACCCCGATCGTCCTCGCCTGCTTCGACGCCATCAAGGCCACCACCTCACGCAACGACGACCCCGCGCACGCCTCCCGCCCCTTCGACGCCACCCGCGACGGCTTCGTCCTCGCCGAAGGCAGCGCGATGTTCGTCCTGGAGGAGTACGAGGCGGCGAGGGCCCGCGGCGCCGACGTCTACGCCGAGGTCACCGGCTACGCCACCCGCTGCAACGCGTACCACATGACCGGCCTGGAGAAGGAAGGCCGCGAAATGGCCGAAGCCATCCGCGCCGCACTCCGCGAGTCCCGCATCGACCCCACCCGGGTCGACTACGTCAACGCGCACGGCTCGGGCACCAGGCAGAACGACCGCCACGAGACCGCCGCCTTCAAACGGGCCCTCGGCAGCCACGCCCACGACGTCCCGGTCAGCAGCATCAAGTCCATGATCGGCCACTCCCTCGGCGCCGTCGGCTCCATCGAGATCGCCGCCTGCGCCCTCGCGATCAAGCACGACATCGTGCCCCCCACCGCGAACCTCACCACCCCCGACCCGGAATGCGACCTCGACTACGTCCCCCTGACCGCCCGGGGGCACCGCACCGACACCGTCCTCACCGTCGGCAGCGGCTTCGGCGGGTTCCAGAGCGCGATGGTCCTCCGCGCCCCCGCAGGAGCGGTCCGATGACCCGTACGGTGATCACCGGGCTGGGCGTCGCCGCCCCCGACGGCCTGGGGCACGAGAACCACTGGAAGTCCGTCCTGGCCGGCAGCTCCGGCATCGCCCCGGTCACCGGCTTCGACACCTCCGGCTACCCGGCCGTGCTGGCCGGGCAGATCGACGACTTCGTGGACGCCGAGCACATCCCTGGCCGGCTGCTCCCGCAGACCGACCGCTCCACCCGGCTGGGCCTCGCGGCCGCCGACTGGGCCCTGGCCGACGCGGGCGTCGGGACCGGCGACCTGGCCGACCACCGGATGGGCGTGGTCACCTCCAGCGCCCTCGGCGGCTTCGAGTTCACCCACCGCGAGTTCCGCAGCCTCTGGAACCAGGGCCCGGCGTACGTCTCCGCCTACGAGTCCTTCGCCTGGTTCTACGCGGTCAACACCGGCCAGATCTCCATCCGCCACAAGATGCGCGGCCCCGGCGCCGCCCTGGTCGGCGAGCAGGCCGCGGGCCTGGACGCGCTCGGCCACGCCCGGCGCACCGTCCGGGCCGGCACCGCGCTGGTCGTCGCGGGCGGTGTCGACTCGGCGTTCGACCCGTGGGGGTACCTCTCCCAGCTGGCCGGCGGCCTGGTCACGCCCTGCGCCGACCCCGAGCGCGGCTACCTGCCCTTCGACGCCGCGGCCTCGGGGTACGTGCCCGGCGAGGGCGGCGCGATGCTCGTCGTCGAGGACGCGGACAACGCCCGCGCCCGCGGCGCCCGGCAGATCTACGGCGAACTGTCCGGGTACGCCGCCGGCTTCGACCCGGCCCCCGGCTCGGACCGCGGCCCCGCCCTGGGCCGGACCGCGCGGGCGGCCGTCGCGGACGCCGGGCTCACCCCGGCCGACATCGACGTCGTGTTCGCCGACGGGGCGGGCGTACCGCACCTGGACGCCGCCGAGGCCGAGGCCCTCACCGCGCTGTTCGGGCCGCGCGGAGTCCCGGTCACCGTGCCCAAGGCGCTCACCGGGCGCCTGTACGGGGGCGGCGGGCCGCTGGACGTCGCCACGGCCCTGCTCGCGCTGCGCGACGGGGTCGTCCCGCCCACCTACGGCCTGTCCGGGCCGCCCGAGGCGTACGGCATCGACCTGGTGCGCGGCGAGGCACGGGAGCTGCCCCTGCGCCACGCGCTGGTCCTCGCCCGCGGCCGGCACGGCTTCAACTCCGCGGTCGTCCTGACGGCCTTCGACAACTGAGCACCTCCGCCCCCCTCTGACGCCAGGAGACTCGACCATGACCACCACCACGGCCGGCCGCTCCGCCGTATCGAGCGACCTCTACCTGCGGGTCCAGCACTTCTACGCGCACCAGATGCAGCACCTCGACTCCGGCAGGTTCGAGGAGTACGCCGCCACCTTCACCGAGGACGGCGAGTTCCAGCACTCCCCGGGCGCCGGGCCGGCCCGTACCCGGGCCGGGATCGTCCGCGAGCTCGTCGAGTTCCACAAGCGGTTCGAAGACGACCCGGTGCAGCGCCGCCACTGGTTCAACCACATCGCGCTGGAGCTCCAGGAGGACGGCACGGTCTCCTCGACCGCCTACGCGCTCGTGGTGAGCGTCCGCCCCGGCGGCAAGCCCGACATCGCCCCCAGCTGCGTCGTCCACGACACCATCGTCGACGGCCCGGAGGGCATCCGGCTGAAGTCCCGCCGCGTCACCCACGACCAGCACTTCCAGCCCCCGTTTTCTTGATCCTTCTTACCGGTCCGGGGTTGACCTCAACTCCGCTTGAGGTCCTACGTTCGTCACCAGGGCCTCGACGGGCCGGCTGAACAGCACTTTTACTGAGGAGCGTTGACAATGAAGGCTGCGGCATTCCACGCGTTCGGCGGACCGGAGGTCCTGGAACTGCTCGACGTGCCCACCCCCGTGGCGGGGCCCGGCGAGGTCCGGATCCGGGTGAAGGCGGCGGGTACCCAGCCGACCGACTGCGCGGTGCGCACCGGATGGAGCCCGCCCGGTGTCACGATCACGTTCCCGCACGTCACGGGCGGTGACTTCGCCGGTGTCGTGGACCAGGTCGGCGAGGGCGTCACGGGCCTCGCGGTGGGCGACGAGGTGCTCGGGTACCGCCTCCAGGGCACGTACGCCGAATACCTGACGGTGCCGGCGGAGCAGGTCGTCGCCAAGCCGGCCGGTGTCCCGTGGGAGGTCGCCGGGTCCCTGTCCGCCTCCGGCCAGACGGCGCACACCGTCCTGGAGGACCTGAAGGTGTCCGCGGGCGAGACCGTGCTGATCAACGGGGCTTCGGGCGGCGTCGGCACCATCGCGGTGCAGCTGGCCGTACTGCGGGGCGCCAAGGTCATCGCCACCGGCCGGGAGGACAACCACGCGTACCTGCGCGAGCTCGGCGCGGTACCGGTGGCGTACGGCGAGGGACTCGCCGACCGCGTCCGGGCCCTCGCCCCGGAGGGCGTCGACGCCGCCCTGGACACGGCCAGCGCCGAGGGCCTGCGGGTGGCTGCGGAGCTGGTGGCGGACAAGGACCGGGTCGGCACCATCTTCGCCTTCGGGGTCCACGAGGAGCTCGGCGTGCGCTGGCTGAACAGCCGGCGCAACGCCCAGCGGCTCGGCGAGCTGGCCGCCCTGGTGGACAGCGGGAAGCTGCGCGTCCACGTCCGCCGGACCCTCCCCCTGGCCCAGGCCGCCGAGGCGCACCGCGAGCTGGAGACCGGCCACGGCCGCGGCAAGATCGTCCTGCTCACCGACTGAGCCGTCCCGCCCCTCCCCCACCCGAAGCCGTCACAGGAACAGAGACTGAACAGAAAGAGGTACCCCGTGTCCGACAACCCGCTCAAGGTCGGTGTCCTGGTCGGCAGCGTCCGCACCGGCCGCTTCGCCGACAAGGTCTCCCGCTGGTTCGTGGCCGAGGCCGCCCGGCGCGACGACATGGAGGTCCACGTCATCGACCTGTCGGAGCCCGCGCTCGTGGAGGAGCTCAAGCTCAGCCTCGACCCGCTCGGCACCCCCGCCGCGACTCCCCGCCTGGCGGCCCGGATCGACGCCCTCGACGCGTTCGTCGTGATCACCCCGGAGTACAACCACGGCTACCCGGCCTCGCTGAAGCTGGCCATCGACTACGTCTACGCCGAGTGGCGCGCCAAGCCGGTGGCCTTCGTCTCCTACGGCGGCGTCGCGGGCGGCCTGCGCGCCGTCGAGCAGCTGCGGCAGGTCTTCGCCGAGGTGCACGCCGTGACGGTCCGCGACACCGTCAGCTTCCACAATCCCTGGCAGCGCTTCGACGACGAGGGCCGGCTGCTCGACGACGACGGCGGCAGCTCGAAGGCGGCCTCGGTCCTCCTCGACCAGCTCGCCTGGTGGGGCGTCACGCTGCGCGAGGGACGCGCGGCGCGCCCGTACGGGGCCTGAACCACGACCGGCCGGCCGGCCGCGGTGCCGGAACGGAACGGGACGGAACGGAAAAAGCGGCCACCCCGCCGGATTCCTCCGACGGGGTGGCCGCTTCGGCGTCACCTGTCCGCGATCACTCGCCGAGCAGGTAGCGGATGTGCTTGACCAGCTCGCCGATGTCCTCGCGCAGCAGGCTGTAGTGGTCGGCTTCGAGCTCGATGACCGTCGGCGGCTCGGCCGAGTAGCCGCTGCTGTTCTCCAGGAACGAGTAGTCGTCGCCCACGGCCTTGAAGATGCTGATCGGCGCCTGGAGGGTGCGCTCGGCCAGCTCGTGGAAGGAGTACTCGAACTCGTAGGTCTGGCCCACGACCGAGATGATCCGCCGGGCGAGGTCGACGTCGATGCCCTTGAGCTCGCTGATGAACTCGGCGAAGGACGCCTCGTCCGTCACGGTCTCCAGGCACCGGTCGAGGTCCGGGCCGGAGATGGTGCCGGTGAACACCGAGAAGAGGATCGTGGTGTAGCCGCGGTTGGCGAAGGACGCCTCGCGGCCCCACACCTTGCCGTTCTCGGCGCGCACCTTCGGCGAGCCCGGGGCGACCAGGAAGAGGTTGTCCACCTTCTCGCCGGCCTGCTCCAGCTGGTAGGCGGTCTCGAAGGCCACGCGGGCGCCGAAGGAGTAGCCCCACAGGGTGTAGGGGCCGGTCGGCTGGATCTCCTTGAGGGCCTCGATGTCCTTCCTGGCCATCTCGGTGATGGTCTCGTACGGGGTCTCGCCCTCGTTGATGCCGAAGGACTGGACGCCGTAGAACGAGCGGCCGAGGCCGATCTCGCCGGCCAGGCTGCGCAGGTTCATCGGGTAGCCGCCCAGACCCGGCCAGCAGATCACGGGCCGGGCCTTGCCGGTCTCCGCGTGCAGGCGGACGAAGCGCGAGGACTCCTGGGCGACCTCGCGCTCCAGGCGGCGGGCCAGCTTCTCGATGGTCGGGGACTCCAGGACGCTCTGCAGCGGCAGGGAGACGCCCAGGCGCGAGTTGAGCTCGCGGACGAGGCTGACGGCGATGAGCGAGTTGCCGCCCGACTCGAAGAAGTCGTCCTGGACGGAGGCGTTCTCGCGGCGCAGGGCCTTCTCCCAGACGCCGGCGATCTCCTTCTCGGTCTCCGTGCGCGGGGCGACGAAGGGGCGCTCCACGAGCTCGGCGTTGACCTGGTCGGAGACGGCGAGCGCCTTGACGTCGATCTTGCCGTTGGCGGACAGCGGCAGCCGGTCGAAGACCACGACCCGGTTGGGGATCATGTAGTCCGGGAGGAAGCTGACGAGGTCGTCGCGGATGAGCTCGGCGGGACCGCGCATGTGGACGCTGTCCTCGCGCATGCCCTCGTGGCCGAGCTGCTCGTCGCTGACGCGGCCGCCGACGAAGAAGTACATCGGACCGCCCTCGACGCCGTTCTCGGCGAGGACCGCGTCCATGCGGCGCGAGGCGGGCAGCGGGTTGCCGGTCTTGGAGCTGTAGCCGGAGGACATGAAGCCCAGGTTCAGCCCGTTCATCATCAGGTGCTGGAGCTTCTTGCCGAGGGTGATGTACTTCAGCCACTCCTCCTCGGCGCGGCTGAAGACGCTGATGCCGAAGCTGGCGGCCTGGTAGACCGACTGGTTGATCGCGATGACGTGCTTCTTGAGGACGATGTCGTCCGAGAAGCGGGTCAGCGCGCCGTTCTCGTAGCGGTACTGGCCCTCGGGCAGGCCGGCGACCTTGCCGCCGTGCGTCTGGACGTAGACCTCGGCGTGGTCCTCGCGCGGGCCCTCGTTCGGGACCAGCTCGAAGGTGCCCAGGTAGTAGTCCTCGTCGGCGACGTCGAGCAGCTCGCGGACGGCCGGGTCGTAGGCGCTGTCCTGCACGTCGAGGCCGTAGGCCGGCAGGATCTGCTCGAAGAGGCCGAGGATGTGGCCGGTCTCGATCTCCAGGACTTCCTGGATGTTGTTCTTGTAGACCGGCTCGATGCCGCTCTTCTTGCCGATGAAGTGGATCTGCGCCGTGGGCCTGCCGGTGGCGGCCCGCTCGCTGATCAGGACGAGCTGGTGGCGGACCGGCTGGTAGTAGTAGTAACCGGGCTTCAGCCCGCCGACGCCCTCCAGCTCGAAGTACATCTGCGTCGCGTACAGCGCGCCCGGGGAGGCGTAGCCGTACTTCGGGAGCAGGCGCTCCTCGCTGATGTACTGGCCGAACCAGCGCAGGATCTGGCCCAGTTCGGAGGGGGCCAGGTCGGCCGCCTTGCGCGAGTAGGCCGCGGTGACCTTGGAGCCGAGGAGCTTCAGCAGGTCGTCCTGGGTGACCGCGCCGCCCTCGTAGAAGCGGTAGGTCTTGCGGGCGAAGACCCGGGCGCGCTGCTCGGGGGTGGGCTCGGAGCCCTCCAGGTCGAAGGCCGGGCGGGCGGCGAGCTCGGTGTCGTCGCGCAGGCCCGGGTTGGACAGCTGCGCCTTGACCTGGAGCTTGCTCTTCTTCGAGGCGTGGTGGGAGCCGTGGTTGCCCTGGTCCATCAGGGCGGCTTCCTTCTCGCTCAGCTCGATGCAGGCGATCAGGTTCTGGAAGCCGGTGCGGCCGTCGTTCTTGACGATGACGGCGGCGTTGCGGACCCAGTCGTGGTTCTCGATGGCGAGGGATATCTCGTCCAGCTCGACGCGGTAGCCGCGCAGCTTGACCTGGTTGTCGGCGCGGCCGGCGAACTGCACGGTGCCGTCGGCGTTCCACTGGCCGAGGTCGCCCGTCTTGTACAGGCGGACGGGCGCGGCGCCCTCCTCCAGCTCGATGTTCAGGAAGCGCTCGGCGGTCAGGTCGTCGCGGTGCAGGTAGCCGCGGGCCAGCTGGATGCCGCCGATGTACAGCTCGCCGATCTCGCCGACGCCGACCGGCTTGAGGGTGTCCTTGTCGAGGATGTGGTACGTGGTGCCGTGGACCGGGGCGCCGATGGAGATGGACTGCGGGCCCTCGTCCAGCTCGGCGGGGTCGACCACGAACGAGGACGAGTTGATGGTGGTCTCGGTCGGGCCGTAGACGTTGATGAGGGCCCGGCCCGGCATCTCCTGCGTGGCCTGGATCGCCAGCAGGCGGGAGAGGGCCTCGCCGCCGCTGAAGATCTGCTGCAGGGAGGTGCACTCGGGGAACTTCTCGGTGTCGATCAGGCCCTGGAGCAGCGTCGGGACGCACTGGAGGGTGGTCACGCCGTGCTTGACGATGGTCTCGATGAGGCCCTCGGGGTCGGCGTAGACGCCGGGGGCGCCCATGACGACGGTGGCGCCGTTGGCCGGGGAGAGGATCTCCCACTGGGCGGCGTCGAAGCTCATCGGGGTCTTCTGCAGGATGACCTTGCTGCGGTCGATGGCGTAGGTCTCGCGCAGCCAGCCGAGCTGGTTGACGACGCTGCGGTGCTCGATCATCACACCCTTCGGCTTGCCCGTGCTGCCGGAGGTGTAGATGACGTACGCGAGGGTGTCCGGGCGGGCGTCGCCGCCGGCGGCGGGGGCCTCCTGGCCCTCGGGGCGGACGAAGGCCTCGGACTCGCGCAGGGTCACGATGGCGACGTCCTGGGGGGCGAGTTCGCGCAGGCGGGACACCAGGCGCTGCTGCGCCAGGATGATCTTCGTCTCGCTGTTCTCGATCATGTAGCGGAGCCGGTCCTCGGGGTACTCCGGGGAGAGCGGCAGGTAGGCGGCGCCGGCGCCCAGGATGCCCCACGCGCCGACCATGAGGTCGATGGACGGCTCGACGAAGAGGCCGACGCAGTGGTCCGCCGAGACGCCGAGGTGCCCCAGGTAGTCGGCCAGGGCCGAGCTTCTGGACGCCAGCTCGCGGAAGGTGAGCTTCTCATCCCGGTAGGCGACGGCGACCGCCTCGGGGTGCTCGGCGACGCGCTCGGCGAGCAGGGCGGGCAAGGTGGTGGTGCCGCGCAGGGTGGGCTCGAGCACGCTGGTCTCCTGAAGAGTCATTTCCCGCTTCCTTAAGTTCCGTTGTGGAGCAGCGGGCGCCGTCGAACGCCCCCGCGAACCGGGCTGCGCGCAGCGGCGGCCCGGTGTCAGTGGCCGGGTTGACTGCCCGGCCGGATGAAACCGAAGAACTGAGGGGCGCAAGGCAGAGCCTCACCACCCGGAAGAACCGGAACGGCGCGGTGCGTGCTGCGGCCGCCTCCCCCAACGGACGGACCGGGCCCCCATCGACCCCGCCCGTCCGGGCGATCACCGGCTCCGCAGGAGCCGGGTTACAGATCCGTTCTCGAACACCTCTCGCGAGGCGCCCGCGATGAGCGGGGCGATCGACAGGACTGTCACCTTGTCGAGGCCCAGTGATCCGGGCACCGGAAGGGTGTCCGTGAAGACGAACTCGCTGACGCGCGAGTTCTTCAGGCGGTCCGCGGCGGGGCCGGAGAGCACCCCGTGCGTGGCCGCCACGATGACGTCCCGCGCGCCCTGGGCGAACAGGGCGTCGGCGGCGGCGCAGATCGTGCCGCCGGTGTCGATCATGTCGTCGACCAGGACGCAGACCCGGTCGCGGACCTCGCCGACCACCTCGTGGGCCGTGACCTGGTGGGCCACGTCCTTGTCGCGCCGCTTGTGCACGATGGCCAGCGGAGCGCCGAGGCGGTCGCACCAGCCGTCGGCCACGCGTACGCGGCCGGCGTCGGGCGACACGACGGTGAGGTCCGCCGGGTCCACCTTGGAGGCGATGTGGTCCGCGAGCACCGGCATGGCGAACAGGTGGTCCACCGGCCCGTCGAAGAACCCCTGGATCTGGTCGGCGTGCAGGTCGACCGTCAGGATCCGGTCCGCACCCGCGGTCTTGAGCAGGTCCGCCACCAGGCGGGCCGAGATGGGTTCCCGGCCGCTGTGCTTGCGGTCCTGTCGCGCGTACCCGTAGAAGGGAAGGATCACGGTGATGCTGCGGGCCGAGGCCCGCTTCAACGCGTCGACCATGATGAGGTGTTCCATGATCGACTTGTTGACCGGTGCCGTGTGGCTCTGGATCACGAAGCAGTCCGCGCCGCGCACGGAGGCGTGGTAGCGGATGTAGATCTCGCCGTTGGCGAAGTCGATCGCCTTCGTCGGGACCAGTTCCGTGCCCAGTTCGGCCGCGATGGCCCGGGCCAGCGCGGGGTGTGCGCGTCCCGAGAAGAGCAGCATCTGTCCGGAGTCGCTCACGCGGCGAGCTCCGCGAGGTGTGCGCGGTGCGCGACGGCCAGGCGGCCGGCGGCCTCGGCGCAGGAGGCGAGGACGGCCATGTTGGCCTTGGCGGAACGGCCGTCCGTGGCCGCGTCGACGGCCCGCATCAGGTACTTGGTGATGGCCTGGCCGGACACCCCGTCCCGGGCCGCTTCGGCGACGGCGGCGCGGATGGCCGTGTCCACCTCGGCGGAGTCGATGGCGTCCTCCTCCCTGACCGGGGTGGTGATCAGGAAGGAGCTGTTGTTGCCGAGGGCCCAGTGGGCCTCGACCGCGCGGGCGATGACCCGTTCGTCGTCCAGGCGGTGGGGCGCCTTGTGGCCGCTCGTACGGCAGTAGAACGCGGGGAAGTCGTCCGAGCGGTAGGCGACGACGGGGACGCACTGCGTCTCCAGGTACTCCAGGGTCAGACCGAGGTCGAGGATCATCTTCGCGCCCGCGCAGACGACGGCGACCTTGGAGCGGGTGAACTGGATCAGGTCCGAGGACACGTCCCAGGTCTCCTGTGCGCCGCGGTGCACGCCGCCGATGCCGGCGGAGGAGAAGAACGGGATCCCCGCGAGCTCCGCCGCCACGACCGAGGAGGCCACGGTGGTGGCGCCCGGGCCGCCCTGCGCCAGCACGACGGGCAGGTCCCGGCTGGACACCTTGGGGATGCCCGGCAGGGAGGCGAAGCGCTCGATGTCCGCCTCGGACATCCCGACGCGGATCGCGCCGGCCTCGATGCAGATCGTCGCGGGCACCGCGCCGCCGGAGCGTACCGCGTCCTCCACCTTGCGGGCGGTGGCGGCGTTGTCCGGGTAGGGCAGCCCGTGGGTGATGACGTTGCTCTCCAGGGCGACGACGGCCTTGCCCTCGTGGAGGGCCTCGCGGACCTCCTCCGTGTAGACGACGGGGACGCCGTTGCTTGCGCTCATCGGGATGTCTCTCAACTCTCGTTCATGTAACCGGGCCGCCTGACCTGCTGGTCCGGGCGGGCCGCTATCTCGGCGAGGACCTGGGCCTGCCAGTCCTCCGGTGTGACCGGCTCCAGGGAGATCGAGACGGCGTCCTCGCCGAGGGCGAAGGTCCGCGTCACGGCGGCCGTCACCGCCTCGTCGATCTCCCTGAGCTGCTCGGCCGTGAAGTCCCTCGGGTAGTGCCGGATGTGGATGTGGGGCACGGACTCGGTCCTTCCACGGTTCGGGGTCAGGAGGTGGGCGGCACACCGCGGACGGGGGAGGCCACGGTGTGCCACCACCGCTCCCCACCCTGCTCCAGGGGGCAGGCCGGGCGGGGAGTCGTGGGCGGGGATCCGTCGCGTTACGCCTTGACGGATTCCCGCGAGGCCGGCCGGACCGGATCCGGTCCGGGCTCGGGATCGGTCTCGGGATCGGGCTGCTGCTTGGCCTGCCTCGGCTGGGCCAGGACCACCGACGCGACCACCGTCAGCGCTCCGAGGATCTGGAGCGGCGACAGCGCCTGGTCGAGGACGAACCAGCCGAGCAGGGTGGCCGTCAGGGGCGAGCCGAAGCTCAGGAACGACACGGTGAGCGCGGGCAGCCTCTGCACCCCGCGGAACCAGATCGCATAGGCGACCAGGGCCCCGATGATGCCGAGGTAGGCGAAGCCCCAGAGGTTCTCCGCGGTGATCTCGCCGGGCAGTCCCTCGCCGATCAGCGCGATCGGCAGCAGGACCAGGCCGCCGACGGTGAGCTGCCAGCCAGTGAAGGGCAGCAGGCCCACCCCCTCGGGGCGTCCCCAGCGCTTGGTCAGCACGATGCCGGAGGCCATGCTGAGCGCGCCCAGCAGACCGGCGATGACACCGGTGACGTTGAGCCCGGCGTTCGGCTGGAGCACGAGCAGGGCCACGCCGGCCGTGCCGAGGGCACAGCCGATCACGTGGATCCGCTTGATCCGCTCCTTCAGCAGCACCGCGCCGAGCACCAGCACGATCATCGGCTGGATGGCCATCACCAGCGCCGCGACGCCGCCCGGGAGGTGGTAGGCGGCCACGAAGAGCAGGTAGAAGAAGGCGCCGATGTTCAGCACGCCGAGCACCAGGGCGCGCCACCACCAGATGCCCTTCGGCAGCACCCGCCCGACGAGCAGCAGGATCAGGCCGGCGGGCAGGGCGCGGAGCAGTGCGGAGAGCAGGGGTCTGCCCTCGGGCAGCAGCTCCGTGGTGACCAGGTACGTCGACCCCCAGACCACCGGCGCGAGCACGGTGAGCGCGGAGTCCCCGAGTGAACGGCTGCCCTTCATCAGGCCGCTGCCGAATCGGTCGTGCCGAAGTAGCGGTCGCCGAAGTCGCCGATCCCCGGGATCATGAACGCGTTCTCGTTGAGGCGCTCCTCGACCGACGAGGTGACGATCTTGACGTGCGGGTGCTCGGCATGGACGGCCGCGATGCCCTCGGGCGCCGCGAGCAGGTTGACGAAGACGATGTTCTCCTCACGCACGCCTGCCTCCAGGAGTACTTCGATGGCCATGTTGGCGCTGCCGCCGGTGGCCAGCATCGGCTCCAGGGCGAGCACGTGCCGGCGGGCGATGTCGTCGGGGAAGTTCTTGTAGTACAGGTGCGGAAGCTTGGTGACCTTGTGCCGCTGGATGAGGAGCTTCCCGACGGTGATGTCGGGGATGACCTGGCGCAGCTCGTCGAGCATGGAGTCACCGGCCCGGATCACGGGCACGGCGCACAGTTTGGTGCCGAACTTCAGTCCGTCGTACGTCTCACCGACCGGCGTGACGGCCGCGTGCTCGTCGAACGGCAGCTGGTCGAGCGCCGATTCGAGCAGGAGGCGGATGATGCGCCGGGAGTAGAACACGAAGTCCGAGCGGGAGGCCCCGCGGTCTCGGATGATCGTGTGCATGGCCCGCAGCTGCTTGGTCTGCGGCAGCGGGTGGACGTTGTGGTGGCCGGTCGCCATGAGAAACCTGCTTCTCGTCGGTCGTGGAGACGGGCTGCGGCCGGGCCCGGGCCCGGAGGGGCGCGGGGGCCGCAACCGTTTGGTCGGGTCCGAGGTCAGGCGTCGGTTCTCTCGGCGTCGATGACGGTGCCGGCCTGCGCCGGGTCCTTCACGTCGCTCATGCGCGTTCCTCTTCGGGAGGGTTCGGATGGATCGCAACGATCCGACGGGTACCGGGAGACCGAGTGGACGTGTCCCGGTGTGACGGTTCGCTGCACGTCTCGGGATGCTCACGAGAACCCTCGTCGGTACCCGTCCACGGGGTCAACGGGGTCTATGTCAGATCCGCGTCAACCTTCTTCAGGTCGCCGTCAGAGCCCGTCACGACCCGGCCGACGGCCACGTCGCGGGCGAGGAGGCACTCCTCCAGGAAGGACAGGACCCGCAGGTGGTAGGTGCGGGCCGCCCAGCCCAGGCTGATGTTGTGCCCGGCGTGCGGCTGCCGGGCCGCCTCCACGGGGGCCGCCGTCAGCGGAGCCAGCAGTTCCTCCAGCGCCTCCCCGTCGTGCTTCCACCACTGCTCCTGTTCGGCGAACGTGAAGCGCACCGGCACCCGCACCCCGGCCGCCACGGCGGGGTACATCTCCGGCCACCTCCGCGTCTCCCGCGCCTCGGCCGCAGGGACCGGCCGCAGCAGCCCCTGCCCGAGCCGGAAGGCGTCCGGCGGGTAGAACCGCAGGGCGCCCCAGTGCCGTCGCCACTCGCCCGGCAGGTCGGGGCCGGGCAGCCGGCCGGCCTCCACGGCGAAGCGCCGCCCGATGCCGGAGACGTCCACGCCGATCGGTACGAGGCCGCCCCGCGCGGCGCCCGCGGCCGCGAGCGCGACGCGGCCGCCGCCCGAATGGGCCACGAGGAAGACTCCGGCGCCCAGTTCGCGCCCCTCGGCGAAGCCCTCCAGGGCGGCGAGGACGGTGGCGGTCTGCCCCGCGAGGTCCTGCCCCTCGGGCAGCACCCCGGCCGAGGCCCCGTACCCGGGCCGGTCCAGGGCCAGTACGGCGTAGCCGAGGCCGGCGCCGAGCTCCAGCAGCGAGAGCCCGGGCCGCGCCCGGCTGTCGAAGTAGCCCGCGCTCATCCCCGAGCCGTGCAGGGCCACCACCAGCGCCCGGGGTACGGGCTGTGCGGGCAGGGCCAGCAGGCCGGACAGCGGGATCCCGGCGGCGTCGAGGGTGACGGGCCGGACCGGGGGCGCGCCGGCGGGCGGCACAGGGACCATGAGGGGCATCTCCAGAAGGGTCAGGACGACCGGGCGGACGGGCTGCGCCGGGCCTTGGCGACGGCCAGGCACCAGGCGGCCCGGCGGCGCAGCAGGGTGGTCAGGGGCGGTGCGGCGCACGGCCGCGGGAGGTGTGCGGCCTCCGGTGCGGGATCCCTGGCGGGGACCCGGTAGCCGACGGTCTGCACGGCGTTCATCCGGTTCTCACAGCCGGACTCCGGCGAGTTCGGGCAGGCGTGCGCCGGAGTCCCACACGACGTGGAACGCGACGTGGCTCAGCCGCCAGCCGGCCGGCGTGCGCACGGCCCGGGCCTCGGAGTACCCGCCGACCTCGAAGTGGGCCGCGGGCCCCCGGCCGGCGTGGTGGACGTGGGTGGTGAGCTGCTGGACCCGCAGGGTGGCCCGGTCACCGTCGAGGACGACGCGGTGGTTGGAGCTGGAGTGGTGGATGCGCGCCCACCGCTCCCGGGCCTCGCGCTGGAAGGCGGCGAAGGCCTCGATCCCCTCGCACTCCCCGATCGGGAAGGCGAAGGTGGCGTCCTCGGTGAAGAGCGGGGCGTAGTACCGGGGGTCCTGCGGCCCCGTCCCGTCGTGGGTGTCGAGGGCGGTCACGTAGCGGTCGAACAGCTCGCGCAGCTCGGCGTGGTCGCGCAGGGCCTGCACCTGCTCGCGCAGTGCCGCGATGTCGTCATGGGTCGATGGCATGGCCTCTCCAGTCGGCGGACTCGGGACACGGCCCGCGGTCAGGAGCGTCCGCCCGTGAACTCCTGGACCGGGGCACTGGGTTGAAGGGCGGGCGCGGTGTGCGGGCGGGGGCGGGGCCCGGTCAGGCCGACCGGAGCCCGCGCCAGGTGCGCGGGCCGAGGAAGCCGCGGACCCGCTCGGGCCGGCGCCGGCCGGCGAGGGCCGGCCCGCCGCCGGCCGTGCCGCCGTGCTCGCCCTCGTACGCCGCCGCCCGCGCGAGTACCACGGCGGTGAGCGCCGAGAGGTCCTCGGTGTCGGGGCTCCCCTTCACCACGCGGATGAGTTGGCCGGGCTCGACCGTCGTCTCCACAGACTGCTCCTCGTCTCGTGACGTCCCGCCGGCATGCTGCGGCGGGTCCGCGTGCTCGCGGGGCGGAACGCCGGCACCGCCGGCGCACCGCACCCCAGGGAACGGATCAGTACCGTGCGGGTCTCGCACGGATCTATGGCACCGCTCGGGGCCGGGTCAGGCCGCCGTCGCGGTGAGCTCGTCCACGGCCAGTGCCAGCCGGTCCGGCGTGTGCGTGCTGTGGACCCGGGCGCCCGGCAGGATCCGCCGGACCAGACCGCCGAGCACCCGGCCCGGCCCCACCTCCACGAACCGGTCGACGCCCGAGGCGGCGAGCGTGCCGACCGCCCCGGTCCACCGCACCGGGCTGGTGAGCTGGCCGCGCAGGGCGACGGCGGCCTCGGCGGCGCTCGTCACCCACCCGCCGGTGACGCCGGAGACCAGCGGCACGACCGGGTCGCGGAACTCCGTCGCGATCAGCGTCTCGGTGAACTCCGCCTCGGCCTCGCCCAGCAGGCTGGAGTGGAACGGGCCGCCGGTGCGCAGCCACTCCACCCGCGCCCCGGCCGCCCGGGCCGCGTCCACGGCCCGGGACACGGCCTCGGCCTGGCCGGACACCACGGTCTGGCGGGGTTCGTTGTCCCCCGCCACCTCGACCACCTGGCCGGTGGCCGCCCGGGCCTCGGCGCAGATCCGCGCCAGCTCGGCGCGGCTCGGGCCGATGACCGCCGCGGTGGCGCTGCCGACGCGGTCCCCGACGGTGGCGACGAGCTCGCCGCGGAGCCGGACCAGCCACAGCGCCTCGGTCCACTCCAGGACTCCGGCGGCGACCAGCGCCGCGTACTCGCCCAGGCTGTGCCCGGCCACGGCGTCCGGCCGCAGGCCCTCGCCGCGCAGCACCTCGAGGACGGCCATGCTGGTGAGGAAGATCGCCGGCTGCGCCACGGCCGGGTCGTCCAGGTCCCGCGGCGAACCGTCCAGGCAGACCCCGGCCAGCGGGATCCCGAGCAGGTCGTCGGCGGTGCGGTAGTAGGTGTCGGCGAGGTCGGGCCGCAGGGCGAGGAGCTCCTTGGCCATGCCGGCGTATGCGGAGCCCTGGCCGGGGAAGACGAAGGCGGTGGTCATCCGGTCACGTCCTTACTTGCGGTTCAACTGGCGAGGACCGTGTCACGCGGTCCGGGGGCGGCGCCGCACACGGTGTGGCCCGCGGCCAGCCAGGTGTCGGGCACCCACCTGACGTCGACCACCTTGGGGGCGGCACCGGCCACCGCGACGGCGGCGGCGTGGGTGGCGTCGGCCGGGACGCCGACCATGGTCCAGCCGTCCGGGTGGCGGCCGTGGTCGGTGCCCAGGTAGTCCTCGGCGGGCGAGCGGCTCAGACCGATGCCGAGCCCCTTGAGGAACGCTTCCTTGCGGGTCCAGATCTGTCCGAACAGCTGGCGCCGTTCCTCGCCGGCCTCGGCCTCGGCGATCTCCAGCTGCTCGTCCGGGTGCAGCGCCTTGGAGCAGATGTCCACCGTCTCGGCGCCGGGGAGTTTCTCCACGTCAACGCCGAGCGGCGAGGTGCCGACGCCCACCATGGCCACGCCCCCGCTGTGCGAGAGGGAGTAGTGCAGCGGCGGCGGCGGGGGCGACAGCGCGGGACGGCCGTGCGGCTCGGCGCAGCCCGGGCAGGGCTCGCGCATGAAGCGGACGTCCTGGGGCAGGGTGGCCGTGTAACGTCCGAGCAGCCGGCGCACCGCCACGTGGGCGGCGGCGTACAGCAGGCCGTCCGACTTGCGGATGAAGGAGTCGGTGCGCTCGCGCTCCTGGTCGTCGAGGTCGCCGATCGCGAGGGCGTCGGCGTCCGCGCCGGTGGGACGGCGGATCAGCCAGAGGTCGACGCGGTCGGCGGAGAGGGTGAAGTCGGGCCGGTCCAGGTCCTGGTGGTTGACCACCGGGCGGACGGCCGGGAGCAGGGTCGTAGTGCTCATGCCGGCACCGCTGCCCCGTGCAGGTGGGCCTCGGGGCCGAGCTGGCCGGCGAGGCAGTCGATGAGCTCCTGGGCGCTGTTGGCGAGCAGCAGCCGCTGGAGGTTCACGTCGACGCCGAGGGTCGCCTCCATCCGGTACTGGAGCTCGATGCCGGAGATCGAGCCGATGCCGAGGCAGCCCATGGGGCGGCCCGTGGTGTCCACGAGGTGGGGCTCGATGCCGAGGATGCGGCCGAGTTCCTCGCGCACGTACTGCTCCAGGATCCGGGTGCGCTCGTGCAGCCCGGCCGTGGCCAGGACCGCCATGTCGGGCCTGGTCATGTGCACCAGGCCGTTGTCTGTCTCGTATGTCTGTGACATGTGAAGTGTGTTCATGATGCTTTCCGGGTTGAGGCGGACGGGTGTCCCCGTCCGTCCGTGGTCGGAGCCGCCGGGTGGGAGGGGCGTCCGGCGGGTGGTGCGGGTGGGGCGGAGGGGTGGAACAGGCCGCGCAGGGCCACGCACGCGCCGGCCAGGCCGACGCCGGTGACCAGCCAGAGCGCGGGGCCCCGGCCGGCGGCCGCGTACAGGGCCGAGGTCAGCGCGGTCGTCAGCGCCGCGCCCAGCTGTACGCAGGTCTGGTAGAGGCCTCCGGCCGCCGACTGGAGGGCGGGCGGGACCGTGCCGGTGGCCTGGAGGTGCAGGGCCGTGAAGGCCAGCACGAAGGCGACGCCGACGAAGGACATGGCGGGCAGCAGGTCGGCGTGGCCGACCGGACCCCCGCCGTGCGGGTAGAGGGCGTAGCCGAGCGGGGCGGCGGCCGCCCCGGCGGCGACGGCCCGCGCGGGGCCCAGCCGGGCGGCGATCCGCCCGGAGTGCAGGGCGCTCAGCGCGAGCGGGACGCTGGCCGGCAGGAAGGCGAGGGCCGTCTGCCAGGGGCTCCAGCCGGCCTCCCGCAGGTGCAGGGCGGCCACCAGCAGGAAGCCCACGTACGAGCCGTTGAGCGCGGCCGCCCCGAGCGCGGAGCGCAGCAGCGGCTCGTGCCGCAGCAGTTCGGTGCGCAGCAGCGGGCGCGGTGCGGTGCGTTCGGCCCGTACGAGTACGGCGGCCAGCGCCGCCGCCCCGGCGAGGGCAGCGGCGGCGTACCGCCACTGCCCGCCGGGGCCTGCGGCGCGGGAGAGCGCGTAGACGAGGAGCAGCACCGCTCCGGTCAGGGCGGCGCCCGCGACGAGGGGGTGCCGGCCGAGCGGTTCGCGCGGCCGGTCCCCGTCGCGGGGGACCAGCCGCAGCCCGGCGGCGAGCAGCAGCAGGGCCACGGGCGCGGGGAAGGCGATGGTCCAGCGCCAGCCCGCACCGGTGAGCAGGCCCGAGAGGAGCAGGCCCGAGCAGAAGCCGGCGGCGCCGAAGAAGGAGTAGACGGAGACCGCGCGGCGGCGCTCGGCGCCCTCGGGGACGGCGGAGAGGATGATGGCGAGTCCGGTGGGCGCGGTCAGCGCCACACAGAACCCTTTCAGCACGCGGGTGGCCGTCAGCAGGAGCGCGCTGTCGGTCAGCGCGCCCGCCAGCGAGGCGGCGGCGAAGACCGGCAGTGCCGCCAGGTAGACCCGGCGCCGGCCCAGCCGCTCGACCAGCCGGCCGCCGAACAGCAGCAGCCCGCCGAAGCCGGCGGCGAAGCCGCTGACGAGCCATTGGACGCGGGTGACGGACAGCCCCAGGCCGCTGCCGACGGACGGCAGGGCGACCAGGGTCGCGGACACCTCCAGGGCGTCCACCAGCATGTTGGCGGCGAGTACGGACACCAGGGCCCAGCGGGCCCGGGCCCGGCCGCCGGACTGGGTGTTCATCGGGTGTGCACGCTCGCGTTTCGCGGGAGGGGACGGGGACCCAGGCCCGCCCCGAGTACGGATCGTCCAGGCCGGCGTCACGGGCGCCGAGGTCGCACACGGCGCCCGCCCGGAAGGC